>VBFX01000238.1:1463-21631 GCA_005889395.1 Chloroflexota bacterium | reverse complement strand
CTGCGCTACCGGACGCGCGATCTCGTTGTTCGCGTCCCGGCAAGCGGCTGCACCTGCGGGCGCACCTTCGACCTCTACGAGGGTGGCATCCGCGGCCGGGTCGACGACATGAAGCTGGTGCGCGGCACCAACGTCTACCCGCGCGCCGTGGAGTCGATCGTCCGGGAGTTCAAGGAAATCGACGAGTTCCGCATCCACCTGTACACGGCGGATGGGCGCCAGGATGAAATCGAGCTGCTGGTCGAGATCCCGGAGCGGGAGGGCGTGAATGCCGATCGCATCGTCGGCGAGCTCGCCAGGGCACTCTCACAAGCCCACGAGGGCCTCCGCTTCGGCTGTAAGCGCGTCGAGAACGGCAGCCTGCCGCGCTTCGAGCTCAAGGCGAAACGGCTGCAGGACGATCGCATCGTCATCGGAACCGCCGGTGAGCGGAGGGTGACGGCATGAAAAACACGATGGGCGTCGAGCTGAGCGAGTCCGAGCGGAGCCTGGTCGAGTGTTACCAGGGACTGGTCCGCATCCTGAAAGACGGCAAAGAGCTGGCTCCCTTCGAGCGGCGCAATGCCCTGAAGGCCGTGGCCGCGCTCTGGCAGGTCGTCAACGGCCTCGACCTCGACCCCGGTCAGCTTTACGAGATCGGCGCCTGAGCACAGAAGGCGACCAGCGGCGGGTGTTTGCGGCGCTGTTCTTCCGAACGCCCGCCGAGCGTTTCGACAGCATCATCGACTTTCCCTACCGGCCGGAATTCCGTGAGTGGCAGGGGATGCGACTCGCCCATATCGACGTTGGCCAGGGACCGACCGTGTTGTTGCTGCACGGCGAGCCGACCTGGTCGTATCTCTGGCGGAAGGTTATCCCGCCAATCGTTGATGCCGGCTTTCGCTGCATCGCCCCGGATCTTCCGGGTTTTGGCCGCTCCGACAAACCCGTGGATCCCGCCTGGTACTCGTACACGAACCACACCGCGGCCCTGGTCTCGCTGATCGACGACCTCGACCTTCATCGGGTGACGCTGGTGATGCACGATTGGGGTGGCCCGATCGGGTTGCGCGTCGCCATGATCGAACGACCGGAGCGGGTGAGCCGCCTGGTCGTGATGGACACCGGGGTGTTCACTGGCGAACAGCAGATGAGTGATGAATGGCTACGCTTTCGCGCCTTCGTGGCCGCGCGCCCCGACGTTCCAATCTGGCCCCTCATCCGAGGCGGCTGCAAGACGCCGCCCTCTGCCGAAGTGCGGGCCGCCTACGAGGCGCCCTTTCCAAACGAGGCTTCGAAGACGGGGGCACGGCGTTTCCCCGAGCTGATCCCTTTAGACCCGAATGCGCCGGGGGCCTCCGAAGGACGCGGCGTTATGCAGCGGCTGATCCGCGACCAGCGCCTCGCCCTGGTGCTGTGGGCGGACGCCGACGTGGTGCTGCCGCTGGAATCGGTCGGCCGCCCGTTCCAGCGATTGTTTCGGACGGCAGATGAGCTGACGGTGATCCGGGACGCTGGGCATTTCCTACAAGAGGACCAGGGGGATCAGGTCGGTCAGGTGATCGGGGATTGGCTGACTCGACAGCAACGCTGAGCCCATGCTGATACGCGGCGGCACGGTTGTCACCGCAGATGGCGAACGCCTTGCAGACGTTCGGATCCGTGATGGCCGCGTGGCAGAGGTTCGGCCGGATCTTCCGCCGGACGGCGACGTCATCGACGCAACCGGACACCTGGTCTTGCCCGGCGTCGTCGATCCGCACACGCATCTGCTGCTCGACACCGGGGCGGCGCGCACGGCCGACGACTTCGAGAGCGGCTCGCTGTCGGCGGCCGCCGGCGGCGTCACCACCTTTCTCGATTTCGCTCCGCAGCAACCGGGCCAGCGCTTTGCGGAGGCGCTCCAGTCGCGACTCGACCTGATCGAGGGTCGGTCGTACATCGACTACGCGATGCACCTCAACATCGCGCATCTTCCCGCAGGGTGGGAGCACGACCTGGCCGCGTTGGTCGAGGCCGGGGTCACCAGTGCCAAGATCTATACGACCTACCGCGGCACGATCTTCTACGCGGACGACTGGACCTGGTACCGGCTGATGGAGCGCGCGCGCGCGGCCGGGTTCCTGGTCCAGGTGCACGCGGAAAATGACGCCATTGTCGAAGGGATGGCGCAACAGCTCGTCGACGAGGGAAAGCGATCGCTCAAATACCATGCCCTGGCGCGCCCGGCTGTGGCCGAGGCGGAGGCGGTCGGTCGCGGCCTGCTGTTCAGCCGCGCGACCGGCAGCCCCGTGTACTTTGTGCACCTCTCCACCCCGCTGTCCGTGGACATGATCAGCGAGGCTCGCCGCAGCGGCGTCAGCCAGGCGCAGCTCTGGGATCGGCTGTCGCGCGGCGCGATCCAGAGCATTGGCAGCGACCACTGCGGCTTCTCCCTGTCGCAGCGTGCCGGCATCGACGACTTCCGTGAGATCAGCCCGGGGATCCCCGGGGTCGAAACGTCCCTGCTGCTGATGCACAGTTTCGGCGTGGTGGCCCAGCGGATCTCTCGCTCGGACCTTGTGCGTCT
Organism: Chloroflexota bacterium; assembly: GCA_005889395.1. Classification (GTDB taxonomy): domain Bacteria; phylum Chloroflexota; class Dormibacteria; order CF-121; family CF-121; genus CF-13. The sequence goes on along the minus strand of VBFX01000238.1, from coordinate 19,083 downwards.
ACTGTGCACCAATCCGGCAAAGATCTTCGGATTGTGGCCGCAAAAAGGTGATCTGCAGGCCGGCTCTGATGCCGATCTCGTCCTCTTCGACCCGCGGCCGACGCGGGCCTTGACTGCCGCGGAGCTGCACAGCCGCGCTGGGTTCTCACCGTACGAAGGCCTGACCGTCGCCGGCAAGGTGCACACCACGATCTGCCGCGGTCAGGTGATCTACCGCGACGGTGCGATCGTTGGCCGCCGTGACTTCGGTCGCTTTGTGCCATGCCGTCCCTTCGATCCGGAGCTCGTTCCGCTGTGAGCGACATCAACGGCGAGCGACTGCTCGCCGACCTGCGGACGCTCGCGGCCATCGGCGGTCTTCCGGATGGCGGCGTCGACCGGCTCGCCTGGTCCGAGCACGACCTGGCCGGGCGACGCTGGTTCGCGGAGCGCATCGCCGAGGCGGGCATCGAGACGCGGGTGGACGCCGCGCTCAATGTCTTCGGCCATCTGCCAGGTACGGTGGGACCCTGGGTGCTCGAGTCTGGCGATCCGTTCGCCGAGCGGCTGGAGATCGTGGGTTTTGCGGACGAGGAGGGCGTTCGCTTCGAGTCTGGACTGATCGGCAGCCTGGCCCTGGTCGGCGAGCTGGACATCGAGCGACTCCGCGATGGGCTCGATTGGCAGGGGGTCCCGATCCGCCAGGTGCTGGCCGGCGCCGGCCGCGACCTCGACCGGATGCTCGAGGCGCAGCAGCACCGCGATTCGATCAAGGCATTCCTCGAGCTCCACATCGAGCAGGGGCCCCGGATGGAGGCGAACGGGATCGAGCTCGCGGTGGTCACCGGCATCGTTGGCGTCCACCGCCAGCGAATCGAGATCCAGGGAACGCAAAACCACGCGGGGACCACCCCCTTTCGGCTCCGGCATGACGCGGGGCGCGCCGCGGCGCGCGCCGCGTCGGAGCTGCGCGACCTCATACAGGGCGTGGACGCCGAGGCGGTGGCCAATATCGGTTCGATGGGCTTCCATCCTGGGGGCGTCAATGTCATCCCCGGTCGCGCACAGTTCACGCTCGAAGTCCGCCACCCCGATGAGCGGGTGATCGGGAAGGCGGTCTCGGCATTTGCGACCAGGCTCCAACGCATTTGCGAGGAGGAGGGCTGTCGGGTCGTCGTCGAGCTCCTCTCCTCGGTGCCGCCGGCGCCGATGAATGAGACGGTCGTGGTCGCGCTCGAGCAGGTGTGCACGGAGCTGGGGCGTCGGCCCGCGAGGTTGTCGAGCGGCGCGGGGCACGACGCCGCCGTGCTCTCACGTCACGTTCCCACGGGAATGCTGTTCGTTCCGAGCGTGGGCGGCCTCAGTCACTCGCCGAGGGAAACCACCTCCGACGAGCACCTGGTCCTGGGCGCCCGGGCGCTGCTCCGAGGCGTCCGCGCGGTCACGGCGCGGATAAAGTAGTCGCACCGCCATGGAGGTGCTGCTTCCCCACTCCCTCGACGAGGCGCTCGAGATCAAGGCCGAGCACCCAGAGGCGGTTCCCCTCAGCGGCGGCACCGATCTCATGGTCGAGATGAACTTCGGCCGCGTGCGGCCGCCGGCGATCGTCGACCTCAGCCGCGTGGCCGAGCTGACGACCTGGCGCGAGGAGAACGGCCACGCCTTCCTCGGATCGGGTGTGACCTATACGACCATCGTCAGGGAGATGCAAGCGTACGAGCCGCTGGTGCAGGCATCGCGCTCCGTCGGGTCCCCGCAAATCCGGAACCGTGGCACGGTGGGCGGCAACCTGGGAACCGCGTCGCCCGCCGGGGACGCGCTCCCGGTGCTGGCGGCGTACGACGCCGAGATTGTCCTGCGGAGCCGGGCGCGGGGCGAACGGTCGCTGCCCTGGAACCTCTTTCTCACCGGCCCGAAGAAGACCGCGACCGCTCCGGACGAGCTCATCATCGGCGCCCGCTGGCGACGCTTGCGCGGCCCGGGCAGTTTTTCCAAGATCGGCACGCGCAACGCGATGGTGATTGCCGTGGCCGGCCTCTGCCTGGTCATCGACGAGGAGCACCGTCGGGTCAATGTCGCGCTCGGCTCCGTCGGGCCGACGATCCTGCGCGCGACCCAGGCTGAGGAGCGGGTGTCGGCAGCCCTGGCGAGCTCGGGGACCTGGGATGATCGCTCGGCACCCCTGAACCCTCAGTGGATCGATGAGTTCGCCGAGCTGGTCGCAACCGCTGCGCAGCCGCTCGACGATGTGCGGGGGACCGCCGCCTACCGGCGACACGGCTGCCGAGTGCTATCGAGACGAGCGCTTGGCTGGGCACTCAGCGAACGGAGACTGCCTACGTGGTTGTGAGAATGCGCGTCAACGGCGCCTGGCGCGAGGCCGACGTGTGGCCTGGAACCAGCTTGCTCGCGTTCCTTCGCGAGGCGCTCGGCCTCTACGGCTCGAAGAACGCGTGCGAGCAGGGGGAATGTGGGTCGTGTTCCGTCTGGCTCGACGGCACCCTGGCCTGCAGTTGCCTCGTCCTCGCGGCCCAGGCTCATGAGCGCGAGGTGCGGACCGTGGAGGGCTTGACCAGCGGCGATCGGCTGCATCCGATCCAGGAAGCCTTCCTCGAAGCCGGCGCGGTGCAGTGCGGTTTCTGCACACCGGGATTCGTGGTGGCGGTCGCCGACCTGCTGGACAAAGACGCGAACCCGAGCCCGGCTACCGTCCGCGAGGCGCTCAGCGGCAACCTCTGCCGCTGTACCGGCTACCAGAAGATCCTCGACGCGGTCCAGCTGGCGGCCGAACGGCGGCGAGCCGGCTCATGATCCTGCTCGACGGTTGCCGGGTCGTCGTCACCATGGACGACGCCGGCACGGAATTGGAGAACGCTTCGATCCTGATCGACGGCGGCGCCATCAGCTGGGTCGGCCAGGGACGTCCCCCGGTTCGCGAGCAGCCTGACGTCATCGACGGCCGCGGCCTGGTCGCGTTGCCCGGCCTGATCAATACGCATCACCACCTCTACCAGACCCTCACGCGGGTCCACGCCCAGCAGAGCGGCCTCTTCGACTGGCTCCGCGAGCTCTATCCCATCTGGGCGACGATCGATAACGACTGGGAGCGGACCGCCGCCGAGGTCGGCCTCGCCGAACTGGCGCTCAGCGGATGCTCGACGACAACGGACCACCACTACGTCTTTCCATCGGGCGTCACCGGCCTGCTCGAGGCCGAGATCGAGGTCGCGGGGCAGCTTGGCCTGCGATTCCACCCCTGCCGCGGATCGATGGACCTCGGGCAGTCGAGTGGCGGGCTTCCGCCGGATCGGGTGGTCGAGGACATAGACACGATCCTGTCGGCCACCGACGATGCCATCGAGCGTTTTCACGATCCCGCGCCCGGCTCGATGCGGCGGATCGCCGTCGGTCCCTGCTCGCCCTTCTCGGTCTCGGAGCGGCTGATGCACGAGTCAGCCGCACTCGCGCGTCGCCGTAACGTTCGCCTGCATACGCATATCGCCGAGACGCTCGACGAGGAAACGTATTGCCAGGCAACGTTCAAGCGCCGCCCGCTGGAGTTACTGGAGGACCTCGGCTTCCTCGGCCCGGACGTCTGGCTGGCTCATTGCGTACACGTCAGCGAGGCCGACATCAGCCGCCTCGCGACCACCAGAACGTCCGTGGCCTGGTGCCCGACCTCGAATTTGCGGCTCGGATCGGGATTCGCGCCGGCTCGCGAGATGATCGATGCGGGCGTGCGGGTGGGACTTGCGGTCGACGGCTCGGCCTCGAACGACAGTGGCAACCTGCTGGGCGAGGTACGCCAGGCGATGCTCACCACCAGGGGACGCAAGGGCCCAGCCGCGATGACCGCCCGCGAGGCGCTGCGCGTGGCGACGCGCGGCGGCGCTGCGTGCCTGGGCCGCGACGATGTCGGCTCGATCCAGGCCGGCAAGCGCGCCGATATCGCCCTCTTCACCGTGGACGGGCTCCCCCATCGCGGCGCCGAAGCGGACCCGGTCGCGGCGCTCGTCTTCTGCAACCCCGGTCCCGTGCAGCATCTCTTCGTCGAGGGAAAACCCGTCGTGCACGACGGGCAGTTGGTGAACCTCAGCGAGGCCAGCATGATCTGGACATGAGTGTGGACATCCGGCGGCAGGGCGGCGTCGGTCAGTCGGTTCGACGAGTGGATGGTGTTCCCAAGGTGAAGGGCGAGTTCGAGTACGCCAGCGACCTTCGCCGCGATGGAATGCTGTGGGGCGCGACGCTGCGCAGCCCTCATCCCCATGCGCGCATCGTCTCGATCGACACAACGGCGGCCCTTGAGGCACCCGGCGTCGTCGCCGTCCTCACCCATACCGATGTGCCCGGCAAGAAAACCTTCGGTCTCGACGTGCAGGACCAACCGGTGCTGGCCGCGGATCTGGTCCGGTATGCGGGCGAGGCAGTTGCCGTCGTCGCCGCCGAAGACCACGAGCTGGCGCGCGCGGCGCTGAAGGCAATCGCCGTCAACTACGAGGTCCTCACCCCCGTCACCGATATGGAGCAGGCGCTCGAACCGACGGCGCCGCCGGTCCATCCGCAGGGCAACGTCGTGCGCACCCTCACGATCGTCCATGGCGACCCCAACGCGCTCGCCGACGCCTGGGTGGAGGGGATGTACGAAACCGGCATGCAGGACCAGGCGCCCCTCGGTCCCGAAGCGGGCCTCGCGGTTCCCGCCGCCGACGGCGGCGTGGATCTCTTCATCGCGACCCAGTGGCTGCACGCGGATCTCGAGCAGCTGGCCCCATGCCTCGATCTGCCACTGGAAAAAGTGCGCCTCCACCTCTCCGGCGTCGGCGGCGCCTTCGGCGCGCGCGAGGATGTCAGCATGCAGATTCATGCCTGCCTGCTGGCGCTCCGAACGAAGCGGCCCATCAAGATGTCCTACGGGCGGCAGGAATCCTTTTACGGCCATGTGCACCGCCATCCATCGCGGGTCTGGATGCGGCACGGCGCGCCGTATGAGGTTCCCAACGCCCGGCTGGAGGGCACCGCGGTCTTCACCAACAACCCGCCCTGCGGCGCGATGCGCGGCTTCGGGGCGGTGCAAGCGTGTTTCGCCTACGAGGCGCAGATGGACAAGCTGGCCGTGGAATTGAACCTCGATCCAATCGAGCTGCGCATCAAGAACGCATTACGCTCCGGCTCCGTGCTCCCGACCGGTCAGCCAATCGCGGGCGTGGCCCCGGTACGCGAGTGCCTGCAGCGATTGCAACAGCTCCCACTTCCGCCCGAGGAATCCGCGCTCGACCGCGATCCGATGCTGCTGCCGGGCGGCGCCGGTAACGTCGGGCACGGCGAGGCACTCAAACGCGGCGTGGGCGTCGCCGTCGGCTACAAGAACCTCGGCTACAGCGAGGGCTTCGACGACGCTTCGGAAGCGTGGGTGCGGGTCTCGGCCGATCGGGAAGGCCCCCTCGCGGAGGTGAAGACCGCGGCGGTCGACGTGGGCCAGGGCCTCGATACCATCGTGACCCAGATTGTCCGCACGGAACTCGGCATCGATCGCGTTCTGATCCGCCCGCCGGACACCGCGATCGGGTCGGCCGGCTCCAGCTCCGCCTCCCGGCAGACGATGATGACCGGCGGGGCCGTGCAGCTCGCCTGCCAGGCGGTGCGTGCCGAAATCGAGCGCAGCGGCGGGCTGCAGGACCTGCGCCGGCCGGTCGAGGCCACCCGCGTGTTTCATCACCGGCCCACGGGAAAGCTCGATGCCAGCGGGCAAGGCGACCCCCACGTCACCTTCGCGTTTGGGGCGGCCCGCGCGGTGGTCGAAGTCGACCAGGAGCTCGGCCTGGTTCGCGTCCTGCAGCTGGCGGTGGCGCAGGACGTCGGTCGCGCGCTCAATCCGCAGTCAGTGCTCGGCCAGATCGAGGGCGGCTCGGCGCAAGGCCTCGGGCTGGCGCTGATGGAGGAGGTCGCGCTGGTTGACGGCCAGCTGAAGAATGCTTCCTTCACGGATTACTTGATCCCCACCATCCTCGACATGCCGCCGGTGGTCTGCGAGATCGTCGAGGAGCCCGAGCCTGGTCTGCCCTATGGCGCCAAGGGTGTCGGCGAGCCTTCGACCGTCGTCGTCCCCGCTGCGGTGGTCGCCGCGCTGCGCAATGCCACCGGCCGGGAGCTGCGCCGGGCACCGGTCAAGCCCGACGACCTGGTGGGATTGTGAGCGAGCTGGCAACCGTCTCGACCCACGTCCTCGACGTCGCCTCCGGGAAAGCTGCCGCCGGTGTCCGCGTGACCCTCGGCACGCGCACGCTGACGACGGACGTCGAGGGACGGATAACCGACCTGAGCGGCGGCGGCATCAATCCCGGGTCTTACCGGCTGCTGGTCGAGGTCGGCGCCTACTGGGGCAGCGTTCCGCACCTCTTCAAGACGATCGCGCTGGAGCTCGAGCTCAACGAGGGCCGCCACTACCACGTTCCGTTGCTGATCTCACCGTATTCCTGCACGACCTACCGCGGAACCTGATGACCACGATCGAGGAGGCCCTCGAAGGGTCGACACCGCTCGCCGAAAAGGTCCGTGCCGGGGGTCCCTACGACTCGACCGATGAGGTGATCGCGCGCATGCGCGCGATGCTGGCCACCTTGACCGAATCGGAAAAGGTCGCGACGCTCAACGCTCATCCCCGGATTGGCGAGAAGCCCGGCCGCCTCTCGGCGCGCTCGCTCCAGGAGCAGGGCAGCGACGCACGACCGGAACTGGACCGCCTGAACGCCGAATACGAGCGGCGCTTCGGCTTTCGCTTCGTGGTGTTCGTCAACCGCCGGCCCAAGGCCCAGATCGTTGAGGTGCTCCGCCAGCGGCTGCGCCGATCCCGCGAGCAAGAGATGGAGGACGGCCTGCGCGCCATCGTGGACATCGCCCAGGACCGGTTTCGCTCGTGAAAGCCGGGATCCGCTATGGCAAGCACAACGTCTCCTTCTACCGGACGCACCCGGTCCGTGGGCTGCTCGCCGGCCGGGTGAGCATCGACGTCTTCGGGGACAATTTCCTCCCGGCCTACACGCAAGGCGATAACCGCGACGTGGTGGCGACCGACACCATGAAGAACTTTGTCTACGCCATGGCGCTCGAGTACCCGGGTGCGACCCACGAGGGGTTCGCCGCCTTCCTCGGCCGTCGCTTGCTTGAGACCTATCCGCAGATGCAGTGGCTGCGCATCGAGGTCCGGGAGATGCCCTTTGTCAAACATGGCGCCAAACTGCTCAGCCCGGTGGATGACGACTACGGGTGGGTCGAGCTGGTCATCGGACGAGACGGGCTGCGCGAGCTTCGCTGCGGCCGGCGCAACCTGCGGCTGGTCAAGTTGACCGGCAGCGCCTTCAAAGACTTTGCGCGCGACGCCTACACGACCTTGCCGGAAGTCTCCGACCGGCCGCTTTTCATCTACCTCGACGTGCACTGGCGGTACGCCCGCCCGGACGACGGCGTCACGGATGCTCCCGCGCACATCGCCTCGGAGGCCGTGCGCGATTCGGTCATCGCCACCTTCGATGCGTTCGTCAGCATGTCGATTCAGCACCTGGTGCACGAGATGGGGATTCGTCTGCTCAAACAGTTCGGTGCCTTGAGCGAGGTCAGCTTCGAGGCGCAGAACCGCCTCTGGGACACCTCGAAGGTCTCCCAGACCGACCCCCTAACCCGGGTCTTCAGCGACCCCAAGCCCGCGCACGGCTTCATCGGCCTTACGCTTAGGCGCGATGCTTGAGATCACGGTTGGCTCGCTCCGCTTCACGGCTCGCTGGGAAAGCGACGCGGCCCCGAAGACCTGTGCCGCGTTCCAGCGCCTGCTGCCCTTACGGGCCCAGCTGGTGCAGGCCCGCTGGAGCGGCGAATCCGCCTGGATTCCACTGGGCGACCTGAAGACCGGGCTCGGCTACGAGAATCACACCAGCTACCCTGGCGCCGGCCAGCTGCTGCTCTACCCGGGCGGCATCAGCGAGACCGAGGTCCTCTTTCCCTACGGCTCGACCGCCTTCGGCAGCAAGGCCGGACCGTTGGCCGGCAATCACTTCGCCACCATCGAAGAGGGGCGCACGCTGCTGGTCGAGCTTGGACGGCGCGTCCTCTACGAGGGCGCTCAGGAGATCGTCTTCAGCGAAGGCTGAGCCGCGAACCGATCGACGTCGTCGAGGTAGGCGCGCCGCCGCTCCTCGTTGAGGAATGAGGCCACGAACGAATTCCGCGCCAGCGTCAGCAGCTGCTCGCGACCCAGCCCAAGCGCCGCGGCGGACGCCTGGAAGTTGTCGGCGACGTAGCCGCCGAAATAGGCGGGATCGTCGGAATTCACGGTCACCAGCAGACCACGGTCCAGGAGCTGCTTGAGATTGTGGGCCCGTAGATTCGGGAAGACCTTGAGCTTCACGTTGGAGAGCGGACAGACCGTCAGTGGAATCTGCTGCTCGGCCAGGCGGCCCATCAATCGCTCGTCCTCGATGCATCGCACCCCGTGGTCGATCCGTCGGGCGTTGAGGACGTCCAACGCCTCCCAGACGTACGCCGGAGGTCCTTCCTCGCCAGCGTGCGCGACCGCCAGCAGGCCGGCCTCACGCGCACGGTCGTAGACGTCCTTGAATTTCGAGGGCGGATGGCCAACCTCTGACGAGTCGAGACCAACCGCCAGGATCCATTTCTGGAAGGGCCGTGCCTCGCGCAGCGTGCGCATGGCCGCCTCGGCGCTCAAGTGCCGCAGGAAGCACAGGATCAACCCGCTGCTGATACCGAAGCGAGCCTCGCCGTCCTGTAAAGCGCGATGGATGCCGTTGATCACGGTCTCGAAAGGCACGCCGCGATCGGTGTGTGTTTGCGGATCGAAGAAGATCTCCGCATGGCGCACGCCCTGGCTGGCCGCCCGGTTGAGATACGCCCAGGTCAGGTCGTAGAAGTCCTGTTCCTCGAGCAATACCCGGCAGCCCGCATAGTAGAAGGGTGCCTTCGATGTGAAGATGTAGCTCGGCCTTGGGCAGATGTCTGGCAAAGTTCGCAAGATCGGCCGACATCGCCGGCATCATACGGTCGCTGCGGTGGCCGGCAACTCCAGGAGGAACAAATCGGCCCGACCGGCCGCGAGGATGGTGTTGACATCGTCGGACGTCGTGATGTTTCCGGTGGCGATCGTTGGGATGCCCGCCTCATTACGGATGCGGTCGCTGGCGGGGACGCCGAACAGACGACGGTAGTCGGGTCGACTCTCCCAAACCGTCTGGCCCATCACCGCGTGGGCCAGGTCGCAGCCATGCGCCTTCAGCAAGCTGGCGATGCCGATCGATTCATCGAGATCGATGCCGCCGTCGACCCAATCGCCCGCGGAGATCCGCACAACAAGTGGCCGGTCCCAGGTCGCCCGCACGGCGTCGAGCACCTCCAGGGGAAAGCGCATGCGGTTTTCCAGCGAGCCGCCGTACTGGTCGGTGCGTCGATTGGTCAGCGGCGAGATGAAGCCGGCAACCAAATATCCGTGCGCAAAGTTGAGCTCGAGGGCATCGAACCAGCCGCCCGCCGCCGCCTGCGCCGCCGCGGCAAAAACCTTGACGGCGTGTGAGATGTCGCGCATCGTCATCTCTTTCGGCAGGGCCGAGTGTGGCGTGTAGGCGATTGGCGACGCCGCCATGAGTCGCCACCCACCCTCTCTGAGCGGTCGGTCGACACCGCGCGAGCGCGGCTGCATCGATCCCCGGCGGCCGGCGTGACCGAGTTGCAACGCCACGCGACTGCCGGTCTGACGGATCCGCTCCACGGCCTGCCTCAGCTTTTCCTGCCGTGCTCGATCGATAACCGGCGTCTCGGGCGTGATGCGCCCCTCCTCGGTCACGCTGACGAACTCGGTGATCACCAGGCCCGCCCCCTGGCGAGCGGCGGCGTCGAGGTCCGGCCCGGCCGTCACGACGGCCCGGTTGGGAATGGTCAGATCCCCGATTCGCAACGGCGTGAACATCGGTGGCGGACTGAGGCGCACGGCCCCGTCCGGTGATCCCGTCGCCGCGGCGGCGAACCAGGAGTCGATGGTGCGGACGAGCTCGGGATCGCGCTGTGTCAGGTTGATGTAGGTGATCCGCCGGCTGCGTGTCAGCAGGTTGAAGGCGAACTGGCGTGGTTCGAAATGGGCATAGCGCGACACATGTTCGAAGTAGCTCGAGCTCTCCAGCGCAGCCTCCTGGAATCGCTCGACGATGGGTTGCCGTTCCATCTCGTAGTCATTGAGGGCCGCGCCCAGGTCCTGATGCCGTCGCAAGGCATCGACGAGCGCGATGCTGTCCTCCATCGCCAGCTTGGTTCCCGACCCGATAGAAAAGTGCGCGGTGTGCGCCGCGTCGCCCAGCAGGACCACATTGCCGTGGTGCCAGCTTTCCTGGCGCAGCGTCAGGAAGTTGACCCAGAGCGAGCGATTCGACATCAGCCGCCGGCCTCGCAACTCCGGCTGAAAAAGGGCTTCGCAGTAGGCGATGGTCTCCGCCTCGCTCGCCGATTCCAGGCCGGCTCGGCGCCAGGCGTCCTCGGGGCACTCGACGATGAAGGTGCTGGTGCGCGCATCGAAAGGGTAGGCATGAACCTGGAAGAGGCCGTCGTCGTTGCGGCGGAAGATGAAGGTGAAGGCGTCGAGCGGCAGGTCGCTCCCAAACCACACATATTTCGTCGGATGCACGGCCACCTGTGGCCTGAAGAACTCACCGTATGTTCGTCGAACCAGGCCATTGATGCCGTCCGCGCCGACGATCAGGTCGGCGCCCTCGAACTCCGCGAGGTCGCGCACCTCGCGCTCAAACTCCAACCGAACTCCGAGCGCCCGGCAGCGCCGCTGCAGGATGTTGAGCAAAACCTTGCGCGAGATCCCGGTAAAGACGTGGCCGCGGGACCGGACCATGGTGTCGCGGTAATAGATGTCGATCGCGTTCCAGCGAGCGAAGCTCTCGCCGATCTCGGTGTAGGTTTCGTAGTCGGCATCCCGAAGCGCACCAAGCGTCTCTTCAGAGAAGACGACACCCCAACCGAACGTGGCGTCGGGTGGATTACGCTCCACCACGAGGACCTCGTCAGTCGGGTTGGCCTTCTTGCAACCTGGTCGATGCTGGAAGCCGTGGGAAACAGGACCAGCTCGTCGCAACCCGCATCTTCGTAGCCGCGAATGAAGTCGGTGATCGCGCCCGGCGAGGTCAGATTTCCGGCCGCGATTTTCTCGGCGAACGGTCCCGTGAATGCGTAGTAATGCCTCAGGTACTCGGCCCCGGCGTCCGCGTTCCCATCGCCGAGCGCGAAATACCCCATCCCCCACAAGATCGGCCGGCCGGGCCGGCCCAGGTCCGACCAGGCGGCGGCGGCTTTGGCGGCAGCGCCGGCAAACGCGCGCGCCGGTCCACCGCCGTGCATGTAGCCATCGCTATAACGGGCCATCCGGGCAAGGGCTTCGCCGCTCGAGCCGCCCACCAGCAACTGCGGCCCCGGCGTCGCGGGGGTCGGGCCGATCGTCCCCCCTTCCCAGATGTCGCGGATGGCTTCGAGCTGCTCGCCAAAACGCCGGCCGCGTCCGCGGCTGTCGACGCCGGACACCGCGTAATCTTCGCCGCGGGCGCCGACCGCGAGCCCAAGGGTGACGCGGCCGTCGGAGAGTGCGTGGACCGAGGCGGCCTGCTTTGCCAGGATGGCCGTATTGCGCAGGGGGGCGATCACGACCATGGTGGCCAGCCGCACCCGGTGGGTCACCGCCGCGGCGGCGGCCAGCGCCGTAAAGGGCTCGTAATTCTGGTAGGCGACGCGGTCCACCACTCCCAGGCTGCTGAAGGGACCGGCGTCCGCGCGCTTCGCCCAGTCCACCAGGAGCTGCCCGCTGATGCCCGACGTGGAGGTCGGCAAGCCGACCCCGATGTTCATATATCCGTCGCTCCTTCGGAGGAGATGATAAGTTTTTGCGGATGACGGCGTTCCGCGGCTCGGCTTCGCCGACGCAATCGTGGAATCACTTCCGCTTCGTGGTTGAAGATGGGGTGGCGACCATCACCTTCGACCGTCCGAAGAAACTGAACGCACCGGCGGCGACGTCACCGAGATCATCGGCGAGCTCCAGCAGATGGACCCGCGCGACCTGCTGGCCTTCACCCGGATGACAGGATCAGTCACCCAGCGGATGCGTGATTGCCCCTTCCCCATCATCGCCTCGGTAAACGGGGTCGCGGCCGGCGCGGGCGCGGTGATTGCGCTGGCGGCCGACCTGCGCATCCTGTCGGCGTCGGCGACGTTCTCGTTCCTCTTCACCAAGGTCGGACTCTCGGGCGGCGATATGGGCGCCGCCTATCTGTTACCCCGCTTGATCGGGCTGGGCCGCGCCAGCGAGCTGCTCCTCCTCGGCGAAACGGTCACCGCGCCGCGGGCACTGGCGATCGGCCTCGCCAACGCTGTCGTCGAGGACAGCGAGCTCAGCGCGCAAACGAGCGGCGTGGCCCGCAGGCTGGCGGAGGGCCCGGCCCTCGCTTACGCTGCCACCAAGATGCTGATCTCGAAAGAGACGGATATGAGTCTCGGCGCCGCGCTCGAGCTGGACAGCATGACGCAGGCGCTGCTGATGAAGAGCGCCGACCATGCGGAGTTTTACGCGGCATTCCGAGAAGGACGGGAACCGAACTGGACCGGCCACTAGCGAGCCCGCACGACATCCGAAACCCGGAAACCCTCCCGCGGCCGTCGGGTTTCTCCCACGCCGTGATCGCGCAGGTGGGTCGCACCGTTTACCTGGCGGGTCAAACGGCACAGAGCGCCGACGGAACCATCGTCCCCGGCTCGATGGCCGAGCAATTCGACGTGGCGGCCGGCAACCTGGTACTGGCCTTGCACGCAGCAGGCGCCCAGCCCCAGCACCTGGTGAGCCTGCAGATCTTCGTCACCGACATCGCCGAGTATCAGCGCCTATCCAAGGAGATCGGCGTTGCCTACCGGCGGCATTTCGGCCACCACTACCCCGCGATGGCTCTGCTCGAAGTCAGCCGCCTCTACGACCCCGCGGCCACAGTCGAGCTGATGGGCATCGCCGTCACCGCCTGACCGCAGATTCCTGGCCAAATCTTAACTTGCCTTATCCACCTGCTTATGGGACTGTAAAAGCAGTCTAGGGAGGTGACCTGATGAGAAAGCTGTTCGTTGTCGTGTTCCTGGTCGTCGCGGCGTCGCTGATTCCTGCCGGGGTGGCAGCCGAGCGACTTCCCACCTCGAATCACGGAGGTGATCCATTTTCAGCCGTCCTGAGCGGCCACGGAAGTGGTTTGGCCCTGGTCACGCTGAATCCAGGGCAAAACGAGGTGTGCTGGGAGGTCACCGTCGCGGGATTGACCGCTCCGGTGTTTGCGTCCCACATTCACAAGGGCGGCCCAGACGTTAATGGCCCGATCGTTGTCCCCTTCTTCAACACGGGGCCCAGCACTCCCTCGAGTGCCACCTCGTTCAGCGGATGCACGGAGAACGTCGACCGAGCACTGATCGAGGACATCAAAGACAACCCGGCCGGGTACTACGTCAACGTCCATACGTCGTGTGGTGGTCAGCCGGCAAGCTGCGGTCCGTTCTTTCCGGGGAGCGCCGTCCGCGGTCAGCTGACGCATCCGTAGTCGAAATCATGAGAGGGCAGAGCCTGGGGCTCTTCCCTCTCAATCCCGCGCGCGGAAAAGGTCGCGGGCGATGATTTCGCGCTGGATCTCCGACGTCCCTTCGTAGATACGCGGTGCGCGCACCTCGCGGTACAGATGCTCCAACAAATGTCCCCGCTCCAGCGCAACCGCGCCGTGCACCTGGATCGCGGCATCGATGACTTGCTGCGCGATCTCGGTCGCGAACAGCTTCGCCATTGCTGAGCGACGCGCGACCCGCTGGTCGCCGCGATCGTACGCTTCAGCAGCAGCATAGACCAGCGCGCGCGCCGCCTCGAGCCGGGTCGCCATTTCGGCCAGCTGATGCGACACCGCCTGGAATTCTTTGATGGGCCGGCCGAATGCCTGCCGGGTCGACGCGTGGGCCACGGCAGCGTCCAGCGCCGCCTGCGCCATGCCGACAACGGAGGCGCCGACACTCGGGCGGAAGAGGTCGAGCGTCCGCATCGCGAGGCGGAATCCACCGTCGACCTCGCCCATGATTCGATCCTCGGAAACAAAGACACCATCCAACTCCAATCGACCGATCGGATGCGGCGAGAGGAGGTGCTGCGCGGATCCACTGAGCCCTTTCGCATCGCCGTTGACGATGAAGGCGGTGATGCCTTTCGTTCCGGCCCCGGGCGTCGTCCTGGCAAAGATCGTATAGACGTCTGCATCCGGCGCGTTCGAGATAAAGACCTTGGTCCCGGTCAAGCGGAACCCCTTGCCATCGGTCTCGGCGCGTAGCTCAAGCGCACCGGCATCCGTCCCCACCCCAGGCTCGGTCAGCGCGAATGCCGCGACGGCCTCACCGCGTGCCACCGGTCTTGCGAAGCGTCCGGCTTGCTCATCGGAACCGGCCAGGACGATCGGATAGGCGCCGAGAGCCTGGATCGCAATCGCGTTCTCGGCCAGGGTTGATGCCCGCCCGAGGCTTTCTCGCACGACACATAGGTCGACCGCCGATACCCCGGCCTCGCGCGTGCCCCCGGCCCGCCGCGGAAACAGGCCGGGAAGCAACCCCTCGTCGGCGAGAGCCCGGATGAGGCGGCGGTTGACACGGCCTTCATCCCCTGCCGCTGCGATCGGCGCAACCTTGCCGGCGACGGCGGTGGCGAACCCAGCCAGCTGGTCGCGGTCCGTCATGACTGGAGGGCGCCGCCGTCGATGACGATGCCCTGGCCGTTGATGCCCCGGGCGACTTCGGAACAGAGGTAGGTCGTCATGGCCGCCACCTCCGGGGTGGTCATCAACCGTCCCTGCGGGCTGAAACCCTCGAGGATTTTTCGCGCATCCTCGTCAGTGCGTCCAGTCCGTTTCACGATGTTGGCCGCCGAGGCATCGGTCATCTCGGTGTCGACATAGCCGGGGCAGACCGCATTCACCGTGATGCCGCGGCCTGCAACTTCCGCGGCGACCGCGCGGGTCAGGCCGAGAAGCGCGTGCTTCGACGCGGTATAGGCCGCGATGTAGGGCGCACCGGCGCGGGCCGCGACCGATGCCATGTTGACGATGCGGCCCCACTTCGCTGCCAGCATCAGGGGCAGTACCGCCCGCGTGCAATAGAAAGCGCCGCTCGCGTTGACGCGCAGCATCCGATCCCACATCTCATCGGTCGTGTCTGTGACTTTGGCGCTCGCGGCGATGCCGGCGTTGTTAACGAGGATCAGCGGGTCACCCAGCGCCGTGCTGACGCGCGCGATCATCGCATCGACCTGGATCCGTTCAGAGACGTCGCAGACGATCGCCTCGGCGCGACGACCCAGCGCTCGGATCGCCGCCGCGGTTTCGTCCAACTCCTTGAAGGACCGGGCCGTGACGCCGACGTCCGCGCCCGCGGACGCCAGAGACAGCGCGATGGCACGGCCGATGCCGCGTCCGCCCCCGGTCACCAGGGCAATGCGGCCACCGCCAGGGCCACTGCGCCGGCGCCTTCGGCGATCACGCGATTGCGCTCCGCCATCAGCCGCAGCGCCGCAGCAATCTCGTCGAGACTCGCCGTCAACGACCCATCGAGGAGGTCCTGCGCCATGACCAGCATGGTGGGGAACACCGTCTTGCTGCCGATGCCGTCGACAAACGACGGCTCGTAATCGACCACCTGCGGTGAGCCGGCTTTCATCGACGCGTAAAGAGGGGCGCCGGTCTCCGTTTCGACGGCGTAGATGCGGACCGCAGGCTTGAGCGCGCGAAGCGCGGTGGCGATGCCGCCGGCCAGGCCACCGCCGCCCCAGGGAATCAAGACGGTATCGACCTCTGGCAGATCCTCCAGCAGCTCGAGACCGATGGTGCCGTTGCCTGCCATCACACGATCGTCGTCGGATGACGCGGCCCCCCAGGCGCTCGATCGCCGCCACCTTGGTGTCGGGCGCATGATCCGGCGCGATCACGGTGCAGGGAACGCCGAGCCGGCGCGCGTTCCAGGCGGCCCCCTGCGCCATGTTGCCGGCGCTGGCCACGAGGACGCCTTTGGCCAGTTCCGACCTCGACACACCGCTCATCGCATTGGCAGCACCACGGATCTTGAACGATCCGATGGGTTGCAGGTTCTCCAGCTTGAGATAGATCTCGGCGGGGGCATCCCAGACGTTGAGCCGCACCAGCGGCGTGCGAATGGCCGCCTTCGCAACGACCGGCCGCGCGCGGCGGATCTCCTCGACGCCCAGCCTCGTTGCCTTCACATCGATACCGTGTGGCCGCTGCCGGTTTCGCGCGCCCGGCGAACGAGATAGGCGGCGGAGGCGACATCTTCGACCGCCAGCCCCAGCGATTTGAACAGCGTCAGCTCGCCGGGCGAGCGCCGGCCTGCGTCCTTGCCGATGATGACCTCACCCAGCTCGGCCTGTACGTGGTCGCCTTTGACGGCCCCCTCTCCCATGGCGATCAGCAGGTCACCGGCTTCTGCGAGGGCGGACTCCCGCCGGTCGACGAAGAGGCGCGCCGCCACCATGGTGGCCGTGTCGATCTCGCGACTCGTCGGGATCGATGACCCGACGGCGTTGATGTGCACGCCCTCCTTCAGCCAGCGGTGCTCCAAAATTGGTTCCGGGCTGGCCGTGACGGTGGCGATGATGTCGGCTGATCGCACCGCGGCCTCGGGGCTCGTAGCGGCCTCGATCGGGACCTGGAAGCGCGGGCGCAGCTCCGAGGACAGGGCGGCGGCGTGCTCCGCGTTGCGGCTCCAGATTCGCACCTTGCGTAGTGGCCGCACGGCGGCGATCGCCTCGAGGTGGGTGCGCGCCTGCACACCGGCGCCCAGGATGGCGAGCTCGCCGGCGTCAGGCCGGGCGAGCAGGTCGGTCGCGACGCCCGACACCGCCGCCGTCCGAATCGCCGTGATGGCGGCGCCGTCCATGAGGGCGCTAAGGCGCCCGGTATCCGCTTCAAAGAGCAGCACTGCCCCCTGGTGGGTATCGATGCCTCGTTTGGCATTGCCGGGGAAGACCGACACCGCCTTCATGCCGAGCGCACCGTCCTGTCCCCTCGCGGGCGCGATGTAGCCCGGCATCAAGCCGAGGAAGCCACCCACGCCCGGGACCCGCATGATGGTGCGCAGCGGGACCAGCGCCTCTCCCCTGGCGAGCGCTGCCAGGGCGTCGCGCATCACCTTGATGCATTCCGGCATGGGCAGGAGTCGCGTCACCTCCTCGGCATTGAGGACCAGGACGTCCATCAGGCGGCCGCTGCCTCCATCCGTGAGGCCAGGGCCTCGCGCTCATCGTTCGTCAGATGAACGTCCACCGCATCCAGCCACGGCTTGAACTGTTCGACCGTGCGCGGTCCGATCAGCGCCGATGTCACCGCCGGGTGACCGAGGACCCAGGCGAGAGCCAGCGTGCCGGTGGCAAGGCCGCGATCGGCCGCGGCGGCGCGCAGGGCGTCGATCGCCTCGAAGGTCCGCTTGTTCATCAGGTGCTGGTAGGGCTTTGGACGCAGGTCGACGCGCGACCCCGCCGGTGGCTTCTCACCGAACCGGTACTTCCCGGTCAGCATGC
>VBFX01000238.1:0-1441 GCA_005889395.1 Chloroflexota bacterium | reverse complement strand
ACCGATTGATAGCGGTGCACGCCCAGGCGGTCGCTGGCGGTCAGCGACTCGCGCAGCTGCGACGCCGTCATGTTGCTGGCGCCGATGTGCCGGACCTTTCCGACATGCATCAGGTCGTTCATCGCCTCCAGCGTCTCCTCGACGGGGGTTGACGGATCAGGCTCCATGATGACGTAGAGGTCGAGATAGTCGGTCTGCAGGCGGCGGAGACTCCCGTCAACGGCCTGCATGATGTGGCGACGCGACAGACTACGGTCGTTGGGCCCTTCGGCGAGCGCGTAGAAGACTTTGGTCGACAGCACCAGCCGGTCCCGAACCTTGCGCTCCTTCATCCAGGCGCCGATGACCGACTCCGAGACGCCACCCCCGTAGCTGTCGGCGGTATCGAAATAGTTGATGCCGGCATCCCAGGCGCGGTCCATCAGGGCAAAGGCGGTCGCCCTGTCCTCCCCCTTGCCAAACAGCTCGGGCGCCGAGCCGACACCGCCGAATCCCCCGCAGCCCAGCCCCAGCACCGACACTCGCATTCCGGTGCGTCCGAACGCGCGGTAGTCCATCCCTTCGTCGAGATGGTAAGCGTTCGGGCCATTGCTATTATCGGCGCACCAGAATGTCCGTGCAGCAACGGGCGCGCCTGCGCCATCAAAGTGAGATCAGCGGCCTTCCCCTGGAGGGCGGCACGCTGCAGTGGCTGGTCGATCGTGACCTGGGAGCTCTGCACGTGATGGCCTACCGCCTGACGCTCGATCCCGGCTCCGCCATCAGCCATGTTCACGGCGCCGAGGAGGTCCTGTATGTGCTGGAGGGGAGTGGCGAGGCCCGGGTCGAGGGGGTGACCCACCGAGTCGGTCCGGGGCAAGCCATCTTCATTCCCGAGGGTGCCGAGCACACCTGCGTCAACACCAGCGCACAGCCGTTGACGCTGGTTGGCGCGATGGCGCCGCCCATCGATCTGGATGAGATTCATCCGGCGATGCCGCGCCTGGACCTGTCCGGGTTGACATCCGCCAGAATCAGCGAGAGCGGCGTCGCGCCCAGAATGATGGATGAGCGGGAGGTGACGCCGACGCTGATGGGCGAGCGCAGCTTTCGCGTGCTCGTCAACCCCGACGTCGGCAGCCGCCAGATGACGCAGTTCACCGGCGTGATCCCCACCGGACGGGCGCCCCTTCACGCCCATCCACACGAAGAGGCGGTCTACATCCTGGCGGGGGTCGGCCGGCTCTGGATCGAGGATGAACCGGTCGGCGAACTGCGCGCGGGCTCGGTGGTCTTCTTCCCCATCGGGGTTCGGCACACGCTGGAGAACACCGGCCGCGACGACATGAAGGTCCTGGGCGCGTTCTCGCCGGCGGGCTCGCCCGAAGCCAAGCTCCCGCCGAGCCGCTAACCTTGCTCGTCTACCCATCGGCGGTACCCTTGCGTAATGCGGCCCCTTCGG
>VBFX01000237.1 GCA_005889395.1 Chloroflexota bacterium | reverse complement strand
CCCCACCGCCCAGGATTCCCGGAGTGCTCGCCGTCACGCGTTCTTCCGCCGCGTCACCGACGGCAAGCCAGTCGAATCCCCCGCTCATCGGGGTCATGATAGTTAGTCGGCGTCGTGGTACTTGGACGGTTGTGGATGCCCGTGCCCATGCTTTAGCGGCGGGACCAATGGGACGGGCAGCGCGGGCGGGGTAGGGACGACCGGCGACGCTGTCGGGATTACGGTGAGGCGTGGTTGCGCGGGCCGGTGCAACTCCTGTCGCCACACCGGAGGCGGCGGAGCCGGAGTGATGGCGAGCACCTTTCCCAGGATGTGACTGCCGCTGGGCGTTGCCGCACCGGCAACGTCGTCGGCGTCGACGGCGGGGATCGCCAGCGAGAGATGGAGCTCGCGGCTCCCGGCGGGACCCAGCACCAGGGAGGTCATCTGGTAGAGGGTAAGAGCGCCGGCGGCGATCAGCAGGCTGCCCACGGAGAGGCCGCGCTGGCCGGCGACGGCGAGCAACCCCCGCATGTCAAGCATCCTAAGGACCGTCCATTTCGACCAGGTAGTCCATCTGGCCCATTACGGCAGCCATTCGGAGGAGGGCCGTTAGAGTGATGTTATGGCGAACCGGCTCGCACAGGAAACCAGTCCCTACCTCCTTGAGCACGCCAACAACCCGGTCGACTGGTATCCCTGGGGCTCGCAGGCGTTGGAGCGCGCCCGCACCGAACACAAGCCGATCCTGCTGAGCATCGGCTACAGCGCCTGCCACTGGTGTCACGTGATGGCCCGCGAGTCCTTCGAAGACCCGCAGACCGCCGCGCTGATGAACCGCGACTTCGTTTCCATCAAGGTCGATCGCGAAGAGCGGCCGGACCTCGACCAGGTCTACATGCGCGCCGTGCAGGGCATGACCGGTTCCGGCGGATGGCCGATGACCGTGTTCCTGTTGCCCGACGGCACGCCATTTTTCGCCGGCACCTACTTTCCGCCTAGCGATCGTTTCGGAATGCCGGCGTTCCAGCGGGTGCTGACCGCGGTGGCCGATGCCTTTGCGCGGCGGCCGGCCGACGTCGCAGAAACCGCCGCCCAGGTCCGCGATTTTCTGCACCGTCCCTCGGTGCCGCTGGCCGTCGGCGAGCTCACCCCGGCCTTGTTGGACGAGGCCGCTGCGCGGCTCGCCCGCGACTTCGACGCCGCGCATGCGGGCTTCGGCGGCGCACCCAAGTTTCCGCAACCGATGCTTGTCGAGGTTCTCCTGCGTCACCACGTGCGGACCGGGCAGCCGGCCGCGCTGGAGATGGCACTGCAGACGCTACGCGCGATGGCTGCGGGCGGCATCTACGATCAGCTGGGGGGAGGCTTCCACCGCTACAGCGTCGACGAGCGCTGGCTGGTACCGCACTTCGAGAAGATGCTCTACGACAACGCCCTGCTGGTGCGCGCCTACGTCGACGCCTGGCAGCTGACCCACGACCCGGCGCTTCGACGTGTCGCCGAGGAAACCCTGGTGTTCGTACTGCGCGAGATGACGTCGCCGGAAGGTGGGTTCTACTCCAGCCTCGACGCGGATAGCGAGGGCGAGGAAGGCCGCTTCTATCTTTGGACGCCCGGGG
>VBFX01000236.1 GCA_005889395.1 Chloroflexota bacterium | reverse complement strand
GGATTGATGCTGCGCGCGGTCGCCGACGCGGGACGGGTGCTCGACCGGCGGGACCTCGTCATCGCCGCCGAGGCGAATGCGCGGTTCCTGCTCTCGCGCATGCGAGAGAGCGGGCGCCTGCGGCGCAGCTACAAGGACGGCCGCGCGCCGCTGGCGGGTTTCCTCGAGGACCAGGCGGCCGTGGCCGATGGAGTGTTGAGTCTCTATGAGGCGACCTTCGATTCGCAGTGGCTCGAGGAAATCCGTCGCCTCGTGACCGATATGGTGACCGCATTCTGGGATGAAGAGGCCGCGGTCTTCTTCGATACTGCGAAAGACCAGGAGCGACTTGTGGTGAGACCCCAGGACGTGACCGACAATGCGATGCCATCGGGCACGTCGCTGGCCGTCGATGTCCTGTTGCGCGCGGGCATGCTGCTGGGCGAGCCATCCTGGTCGGACAGGGCGCGGTTAACGCTCGAGCGCCTGGCACCGACCGCGGCCAAGGCGCCCCTCGCGTTCGGACACTTGCTGGCGGCCCTCGATTTCCATCTCGGCCCCGTCGTGGAGCGGGCCGTGATCGGCGACCCCGGGGACTCGCAGACCGATCGCCTGCTCGAGGTCATCCGTGAGCGCTTCCTCCCCAATCGCGTACTCGCTGCCGGTGCCGGCCCTGGGGCAATCCCGCTGCTTGCGGACCGGCAGGCGCTGGGTGGCAAGGCGACCGCCTATCTCTGCGAACATTTCGTGTGCCAGGCGCCGACCCAGGACCCGGGCGAGCTGGCGCGTCAGCTGGACGCGTTCAGGGCGAAGCCGGTTGCGTCGTAAGCCAGGCGCGATACTCGGCCGGCGTGTTGATGTTGCGGAAGGAGAGGAGCTCCGGATCGACGGCACGCAGCTCCCCCGGCGTCACATAACGGACGTTGCTGGCGGCCAGCAGCATTTTGACGCGGCGCTCGCCGGCCGCGAGGAGACCTTCGATGCGGGGCGCCAGCGCGCGATCGTAGACGGCACAGACGCCCTGCGGCTCCGAGTCGATCCGGGGGACCACGGCGTCAACGTCACCGGCCAGCCCGCACAGGAGGGCGGCCAGCCCCGGATCGACATCGGGTAAATCACAACCGACTACCCAGACGAGCGGGGACCGGGCCACCAACAGTCCGGCATGGATGCCGGCCAGCGGACCCAGGCCGGGATAGCGGTCGTCGACGATCGTCACGCCGGGAAGGTTATGCCGGCCGGACCCACCGGCGACGATCGTCTCGATGACGACCGGAGCGAGCCGGCGGGCGAGGTGCTGGATGAGCGTTCCGTCACCCGCCGGCAGACCGGCCTTGTCGCGACCCATGCGGCGGCTGAGGCCGCCGGCGAGAATCACGAGACTGCAGCCGCCGCCCATGGCAAGAGCCTACGCCGACGCTTACTGCCCGATGGCGCCGCTGATATTGCAGAAGACGTTCGCGACCTGGTTGCCCAGCAGGATCAGGACGACGATCACGACCACCGCGATCAGGACCAGGATCAAGGCGTACTCGACCATCGACTGACCCTGCTCGTTGTCGATCACATGCGCAAGCCGCCGCCGGATGAGTTCAACGAGATGCATGACGGCATTGTCCGTGCAGGACCTTTCGCCATTTGTTACAGGACCGTCGCACCCAAGCGTCCAAACCACACATAAAAAAAGACCGGCCCTGGCCGGTCTTTTTCTTCTGTGCTGGCTCGGGGCTTAGGGGGAAGTGGAGGCTGATGCCGAGGCCGCGATCGACGGGGCGCTGGACGGCGGGTTGATGATGGTCGTGTTGCTGCCGCCGACACCGAACCAGTGCGCCACCGCAAAGCCGTAGAAGAGGATCGCGAGGATGACGATCAAGGCGATCAGGAAGATCGCCACCACCGCCGCACTGGAGCCACCGTCGCCATCGTCGTGCTCATGAACGACTGCCATGTTTACCTCCCTGGTACCTTGATGACTTAGTTGATACCGTGGCTATAATATCAGTTGCCTGCCGCGGCGTCAATTCTTGGGACCGTCGTAGCCATCCTGGTCGCTGGGTGACCTGCCCTCCTGTGAATATGTGGAAGGCCTGTGAATAAGCCGGACGACGGCCCGGCTAGCTTTTGCGGGCGACGTCGCGGGCGGTCGCCTGGGCGATCGGCCGGACGACCATCTCGTCGACATTCACGTGAGGTGGCCGGGTCACCACCCACACGATGCAATCGGCGATGTCCGCGCCGGTGAGCGGCCGCATCCCCTGGTAGACATTCGACGCCCGCTCCTGGTCCCCTTTGAATCGGACCAGGCTGAATTCGGTTTCGACCATCCCCGGCTCGATCTCGGTGACCCGGATCGGCTCGCCCATGAGTTCCAGGCGAAGCGTTTTCGTGATGGCGCGGACGGCGTGCTTACTGGCGGTGTAACCCACTCCGCCCGGATAGACCTCGAAGCCGGCGACCGACCCCAGGTTGACGATGTGGGCGCGTGGGGCGTGGCGCAGCAGGGGGAGCATCGCCCGGGTGACACGCAAGAGGCCGAGCACGTTCGTCTCCATCATCTGCACCCAATCGTCGTCGTTGCCCTGGGCGAGCGGTTGTAGGCCCGCCGCCAGGCCGGCATTGTTGATCAGAATCTCGACCTGGCCATACTCGGCCGCGATCGCGGCCGTGAACGCGTCGATGCTGGCCAGATCGCGGACGTCGAGGGGTAGTCCTCGACCACCGAGCTCGCGGGCGACCGCCATCAGGCGATCCTCGCGACGGGCGCCGAGCACCACGAAAAAGCCGGCCTCACGAAGTCCACGCGCCGTTGCCTCGCCGATGCCGGAGCTCGCGCCAGTGACGACGGCGACGCGATCGGAGCCAGGCATTCGTTAATGGTAGGCGGGCCCGGCCAAGCCACG
>VBFX01000235.1 GCA_005889395.1 Chloroflexota bacterium | reverse complement strand
TGAATGCCGTTATCGGCGCCCGCGGGCGCCGCGTTGAGTGAGGTCACGCCGGACGCCGAAATCTGTCGAATGCCGGCGCTGGCCGAAGCCCCCGCCGGCGCCATCATGATCGCCGACGCGAGGACCGCGACGACGGCAGACGACGTTGCAAGCCTATGTCTAAACACGCTTCCCTCCTGCTGATGATTGGCAGCCACGCGAGCAGTTAGACCTGGTCAAGGCCTCCCCTTCCCTCGTGGGTCTGATTCGACAACCACAATATCGCCCTACCCCTTCCAAGTCAACGTTCCGTTAACCGGTGTTAAGGCTGGTGCCGTGCTACCGACTTTTTGAGTCCCAAAGGCGGTTGACACCGCCCGTCTCTGACCGCAACGCCCTCCCGGCGCAACCGCCGCGCCTGCTCCTCCCGACCATGTGCCGCCAGCTCGCCGTTCGCCCGCACGACCCGCCACCAGGGAAGGCCCAGACTATTCGCAAGGACATTGCCGACCGCCCTGGCTGCGCGGGGATACCCGGCCCGCCGGGCGACTTCCCCGTAGCTGACCACCTGGCCACGGCCGACGTCGCGGACGACTGCCCGCACCGCCTCGACAAAGGATCGCTTCTTTTCGATGCTAGGCGCGCTCGGGCGCCGCTTCGTCCCGGGAGATCAAGACCGGGTCGGCCCGAATCGCGATCCTGACTCTTGTCCCGGCCGGCAACGCGGTCGCCTCCGATGTCGGTAACTGGGCGAGCACCGTTATGTCTCCGAGGTCGATGGTGACTCGGCTGGTAGCGCCCAGGAACGCTGTGGCGATGACGGTCCCGACGAGCGGCGCGGCCGCCGTTTCGCCGCCGCTCGCGACGCTTACCGCCTCGGGGCGTACCAGGGCGATCGCCGGCCCGTCCGCGGTATCGGGCTGCACTAACGGAAGCCGGCTACCCCGCACGTCCACCTCGCCGCCCCGCACGACCCCGGGAAGGCGATTGGTGAGGCCGACGAACTCGGCGACGAAGGGAGTGGCGGGTCGGGAGTAGATCGTGGTCGGCGGTCCCAGCTGTTCAATGCGGCCCGAGTGCATGACCCCCACTCGGTCGGCGATCGCGAGCGCCTCCTCCTGGTCATGGCTCACGAAGAGGGTCGTGATCCCGACCTCGAGCTGCACACGACGGATCTCGTCGCGCAGCCGTGCCCGCACCTTCGCGTCGAGGGCGGATAACGGCTCATCGAGCAGCAGGACCTTGGGTTGGATGGCGAGCGCTCGGGCCAGCGCCACACGCTGCTGCTGACCACCCGAAAGCTGGTGGGCGAACCGATCGGCGAAGCCGGATAGCCCGACCAGCTCGAGCATTTCGCCGGCCCGCTGGCGTCGCTGGCGGGCGTCGACCTTCCGCATTTGAAGGCCGAACGCGACGTTCTGCCAGGCCGTCAGGTGCGGAAACAGCGAATACGCCTGGAACACCATGCCGACATCGCGCTTGTTGGTCGGCTGCCCCGTGACGTCCTCACCACCGACGACCACCCGTCCGCTGTCGGCTTGCTCCAGACCCGCGACCAGCCGTAGCGCCGTCGTTTTGCCACAACCGGATGGCCCGAGCAGAGCGACCAGCTCGCCCGGGGCCATCGTCAGACTTAAGCCGTCGAGCGCCGTCACCCCGGCGTAGCGACGCTGGAGATTCTCGAGCCGAACCTCGACACCTGCGCGCGTGGCGGTCCCCACCGCCGCCGCGGCCACGGTCGTCGTCACCTCGGGCCTGCAGCCGCGATTGGGTACGGCAGACCGGTGCGCTCAGGAGCCACGCGCTTTCGCGGCCGGCCGAAGAACGACAGAATCACGAGCAGGATAAAGGCGAACATCAGCGACGCCACCGAGACCGCGATCGACGTCCCCGCATTGGCCAGACCGAGCTGGAAGATTTCGACCTGCAGGTTGAGGTAGCTGAGCAGGTTCGCGAAGGTGAACTCACCGAGGACGAGGGCGACCGAGAGCAGACACGCATTGAGGAGCGCGCTAGCCATGTTCGGCGCAATGACGCGAAACATTACGGTGCCCCAGCCGGCCCCCAGGCTGCGGGCCGCCTCGGAGAGTGTCTTAACGTCGATTGCGGAAAGACCGGCATCGAGCGCGCGGTAGGCGAACGGCAGCACCAGAATGAGGTACGCAAACGAAAGCAGGAAGATCGTGTCGACGAGGTTGATCGCCATCCACCGGTAGACGGGCGATAGCCCGACCACCAGGACGATCGCGGGGATGGTGAGCGGCAGGAGACACAGGAACTCGATGGTCCGCTTCAGCCGAGGCAATCGGAGGCGGACCCAGATCATGGTCGGCAGCAGCAGGACCAGCATGCCGACTGACGTGATGGTGGCGAGACCCAACGAGTCGCGGATGGCCCCAAGCAGGTCGGGATAGGTCACGATCGTGGTCCACGCCTCCAGCGTGCGGGGAGCGCCGACCCGGTTGCCCCGCGTGGAAAACTCGAACATCGCACCGATCGGAACGAGGAAGAAGGCGCCCCCCAGGACGAGGACGATCACGCGAAACACGCGTAGCCTGAGCCGGCGAGCGCGCGTCATCGGCCCGCCTGGTGACCCGAGTTCATCGAAGCCACCGCGACGTCCTCCGTTGAAGCAGGGCATACAGCGTCATCACGATCGCCACGATCACGACCATGCCCAGCGCCAGCGCTTGTGCGAGCCCCGGGTTGTTGCGCCCGGTCTCACTGGTGAGAAAGTTGCTGATCGCGATCGGCACGATGGGATTGCCCTGGCTGATCAGGGCGGCCGCGGTGGCGTAGGCGGAGAACGCGTTGGCGAAGAGCAGCAATGTGGCGCCGAGGAAGGCTGGGGCCAGAAGCGGACCGGCGACGTAACGCCAGTAGTGCCAGGTGCCGCCCCCAAGGCTTTCGGTCGCCTCTCGCCATTGCGGGCGGATGCCGTCGAGTGCCGGCAGAAAGACGAGGACCATCAGCGGGATCTGAAAGTAGGTATAGACCAGCACCAGACCCGGCAGCTCCGTGAGCCACACGCCATTCGCATAGATGTCGAGGCCGCGCTCCTGAAGCCACAACCTGATGAAACCCACGCTTCCGATGGTGGCGATGAAGGCGAAGGCCAGCGTCACACCGCCGAACTGGGCGAGCACACCACAGGCGGACGAGACCACCCGACGCAGCACACCCCGTGGGTTTCCGGTGGCGACTGCGTACGCCAGCAGCGCACCGGTCACCGCGCCAACGACGGCGCTTGCCGTCGATATCAGCAGGCTACTGACAAAGGCGTTGAGGACGAACTGCTGATTCAGATCGGTGATGTTGGACAGGCTCGGGCCAGCCTTGCCCACGAACGCGCCCACGACGACGATCGCGGTGGGGAGAAGCAGGAACAGAGCGACGTAGATCAGGAACGGAAGCGCGCCGACCCAGTGAAGCGGGAAACGGCGGCCGCCCTCTCGAGGGCGGCGCGCCGTCTTGACGTCAGGATTACCGGCAGCGATCAACCGATGGCCTGGGACCAGTTGTCTTTGAGGTACGCGTTGGCTTTTGCGGCCTGATCATCGCTCATGAAGACCGGCGTTCCCTTCACCGGCGGTAGCGCAGCCGCCGCGGCCGTGTCGACGCTCCCCGCCGCCGTCATGGCGGCCATGCGGACGGGGTGTGCACCGCCCCTGAGGAACTCGTTCTGGCCGGCGTTCGAGTAAAGGTACTCTTCCCACAAGCGAGCGGCCGCCGGGTGTGGTGCACCTTTGTTGATGGCCTGCGCGTAGGCGGCAACCACGGGGTTGGTCGGCAAAAAGAGCTTCCACGTCGAGACGTCCTTGACGTGCGTCTGGGAGTTGTAATCCCATTCGAAGAGGACCGGCGTGGTGCCTTCCTTGACCGTGGCCGTCGTCCCGATCACGTTGACCCAGTTGCCCTTCGCCTTCAGCTGCTTGAAGAAATCGACGCCCTTGCTGATGTCATCGAGCGAGCCACCGTTGTTGAGGCTGACCTCCATGATCGAGTTCACCGCCTGGTTCGAGCCCAGCGCGTTGCCAGGAAGGGCGACCTTGCTCTTGAAAGCCGGACCGAGCAGATCCTGAATCGATGTGATGGCCGGGACCTTGCTGGCGTCGTAGCCGACCGCCATGGCGCCGCTGTAGTCCTGGACCCACAGGCCGGTGGGCTCCTTCGAACTCGCGGCGATATCGTTCCACGTTGTCACCTGATACGGCGCAAAGCGGTCGACGTTCTTGAGCGCGACCGCCATACCAACGTCGACCACGTCGGGAGCGCGGTTCGTGCCGGCGAGCGTGCCGATCGCGTCGACCTCCTGCTGGCTGCTGTCGTTGGGAGCGGCTGAATTGACGTGGATGCCGTATTTCTTTTGGAACGCCGTGATGGTTACGCCGTAGTTGGCCCAGTCAGGAGGGAGCGCGATGACGTTCAGCGTGCCCTCTTTCTTGGCTGCGGCCACCAGGGCGTCCATCCCACCCATGTCGGCGGCGGACTTTGCGCTTGCCGCGCTCGTGGAGCTGGCGCTCGTTCCGCCGCAGGCGGTTAACACGGTCAGGGCTCCAGCCAGGATGCCCAGGTGGCGCAGGCCGCCACCCCTCAAGAAGTCGCGTCGCCGATGCCAAGCGTATTCCATGTTCCCCTCTCTTCAAGTCGACCTGATAGTTGCCCCGTTTAAATCATCTCTCGGGCCGCTTGTCAAGGAAAGGCGGATTAAGGGTTTGCTCTCAGGAACCAACCAGCGGGGCGAACGTCTCGCGGACGGCTCGCTCCCCATCCACGCCGTTCGCCGTGATCGACAGCCCGATTCCATTGGGCGACTCCGACAACGCGAAGGCCATCCAGGCGCAGCATTCACCCTCCAGCCGGACGAGTTCCGTGAGCGAGTCGGCGAGGCCGAGCGCTGGCACGAACCTG
>VBFX01000253.1 GCA_005889395.1 Chloroflexota bacterium | reverse complement strand
CGAGGACGTGCACCACGCCTGAATCTCCGATGTCATTCGCCCAACGGCGCGGGTCGCCGGTCAGCGCGATCGCCCCGGCGGTTGCGCCGTGGTAGGAGCGGTAGCGCGAAACGATCTTGTGGCGGCCGGTGACCCAGCGGGCCATCTTGACGGCGTATTCGTTTGCCTCGGCACCACCAAGGGTGAAGAAGACTTTGTTGATGTCGCCGGGAAGCAACTCAGCCAGCTTCTGGCCCAGCCGGGCTCGAGGCTCATGCGCCATGAAGGGGTTGATGAAGGCCAGTTTCTCGGCCTGTCGCTTGATCGCCTCGACGATGCGCGGGTCGCTGTGCCCCGCATTCACGCTCATGAACTGGCTATTGAAGTCGATGATGCGCTTGCCGTCGGGGGTGTAGAAGTAGACGCCTTTGGCGTGATCGACGGGAATCGGGTCGGCTGCGGACTGCGCGGTCCAGTCGTACAGCGTGTACTGGCGGCACAAGGCGACGATTTCCTCGCCGCTCAGCACGTGCGGCCGCGCACTCGTCTCTAGAGCCATCGCGTCGTCACGACTTTGTGCCGCGTGTAGAAGCGGATGCTGTCCTGTCCGGTCGCATGCAGGTCGCCGAAGAACGAGTTCTTCCATCCGGTGAAGGGGAAGAAGGCCATCGGCGCCGCCACCCCGATGTTGACACCCAGCATGCCGGCCTGCGCCCGGCGCTTGAACTCGCGGGCATTCTTGCCCGAGCTGGTGAAGATCGAGGCCATGTTGCCATAGGTGCTGGCATTGAGCAGCTTCAATGCCTCATCGATGTCGCTGGCGCGCATCACCGCGAGCACGGGTCCGAACAACTCCTCCTTCCAGATCTTCATGTTGGGCGTGACCCGGTCGAAAATCGTCGGCCCGAGGTAGAAGCCATCCGTCTGATCCACCTGCCGCCCATCGGAGACGAGCTGCGCCCCCTCGGACTG
The DNA here is from genome assembly GCA_005889395.1 of Chloroflexota bacterium. Lineage (GTDB taxonomy): Bacteria > Chloroflexota > Dormibacteria > CF-121 > CF-121 > CF-13. Next base: position 10,203 of record VBFX01000253.1, on the reverse strand, counting down.
GGCGCCGTCGATGTACTCGATCAGCTTCTTCTTGCGCTCGCCCCGAATCACTGGACCGAGGGTCGTCTTCGGATCCGTCCCGGGACCCACCTTCAACTTGGCCGCGTCGTTGGCCAGCTCGCGCACAAGGGCGTCGCCGATCTTGCCGACGCCCACCGCGACGCTGCCCGCCAGGCAGCGCTGACCGGCGTTCCCGAACGCCGAGGAGATGACGTGCGGTGCCGAGAGCTCGAGGTCGGCGTCGTCCATCACCAGGATGTGGTTCTTGGCGCCGCCCAGCGCCTGCACTCGCTTGCCGTTCGCCGCTGCCGTCGCATAGATGTAGGCGGCAACAGTCGCCGAGCCAACGAATGAGATCCCGGCAACATCCGGATGGGTGAGCAGCTGGTTGACGGCGTCATTCGCTCCATGCACGACGTTGAAGACCCCCGGGGGCAGGCCCGCTTCCTCGAGCAATTCGGCGATTCGCATCGCCGAGAGCGGCGTGAGCTGCGACGGCTTGAGGACGAAGGTGTTGCCGGTCACGATGGCAACCGGAATCATCCACATCGGCACCATGTTGGGGAAATTGAAGGGCGTGATTCCGGCAACGACACCGACGGGAAAGCGCGTCAGCTCCTCGTCGATGCCCCTGGCGATCTGATCCAGGTTCTGGCCCATCATCAGTGTCGGCGCGCCGCAGGCGAAGTCGATGACCTCGATAGCACGCTTGACCTCGCCGCGGGACTCGTCGAGCGTCTTGCCGTTTTCCCTGGTGACGATCTCGGAGAGCTCGTCGATGTGCCGGTCGAAGAGCGCTTTGAAGCGGAACATCACCTGCGCCCGCTCAGGAACCGGGGTCTCACTCCAGACCGGGAAGGCCTGCTTGGCCGCGGCGACCGCTTCGTTGATCTCCTCGCGGGTCGAGTGCGGAAGGCTGGCGATCGTTTCTCCGGTCGCGGGGTTGGGAATCGGGTCCGTCTTTTCCGAACGCGAATCGCGGAATTTGCCGCCGATGAAGCTCTGGACGTTCCTGGTGGCAATCATGATCTGGCTCCTACCGGACTCGGCTCACTGGCCGGCACCCCATGGAATGGCGAGCGGCGAAGGAACTGGCCGGCACCCTTGACGCCCTGGAATTTTCCCTCCCGCACCAGGACGTTGCCGCGCTGCATCACGACCTCCGGCAGGCCCTTTACCGTCATGCCCTCGTAGCAACTGTAGTCCACGTTCATGTGGTGAGTCTTCGCCGAGAGCGTCCGCTCCACCCTTGGGTTGAAGATCACGATATCGGCGTCGCTCCCAGGTGCGATCGTGCCTTTGCGCGGGAAGAGGCCGAACATCTTCGCGGGTGCCGTCGCCACCAGCTCGACGAAGCGGTTGAGCGTGATCCGCCCCGAATTCACCCCGCCGTGGAAGATGAGCGAGAAGCGGTCCTCGACGCCGGGCAAGCCGTTGGGGATCTTCGAGAAATCGCCCCTCCCCAGGTCCTTCTGGCCTTTGAAATGGAAAGGACAGTGGTCGGTCGCCACCAGCTGGAGGTCGTCCTGCAGCAGGCCCTTCCAGAGCTCGTCGTGGTGCGATGGCGGCCGCAGTGGTGGCGAGCAAACATACTTGGCGCCTTCGAAACCGGGCCGCCCCAGGTCGTCGAGGCTGAGGTAGAGGTACTGCGGACAGGTCTCGGCAAACAGCCGGGCGAGCGCGATCGCCCGACCCGTAGCCTCCCCCTCCATCGAAGCCGGCCTGGTCAGGCCGTGGTTGATGGGATCGCCCTTCCCCTCCGCCAGGTAGCGTTTCACGAGAACGTCGATCGCGCCGCCGTTCTCGGCGTGCATCATGATCAAGCCGCCGTTCTCGGCGGTGCGGCTCATCGCCCGGAAGATCGCCGCGTCGTCGAGCATGAAGACCCCGGGGTAGGCCATGAAGAGCTTGAAGGACGGGATGCCCTCGTTGACCAGGGCGTCCATCTCTTTCAGGATCGAGTCGTTGATCTCGCGCACGATCATGTGAAAGCCGTAGTCGATGTGCGCCTTGCCTTGCGCCTTCTTGTGCCACTGGTCGAGACCCTGGCGCAGCGTCTGACCGTAGCTCTGCACCGCGAAGTCGACGATCGTCGTCGTCCCTCCCCAGGCGGCGGCGGCGGTACCCGTCGCGAAATCATCGGACGCGAAGGTGCCACCGAAGGGGAGCTCCATGTGGGTATGGACGTCGATCGCGCCCGGCATGACGTAGCGGTTTTCCGCGTCGATCACCTGGTCGGTGCCGGTGGCGAGCCCGCTGCCGATGGCGGCGATCTTCTCGCCGTCGATCAAGACATCGGTTTTGGTCGTGTCGCTCGCCGTCACCACCGTGCCGTTTTTGATCAGCGTCCTCATGGCAATTCCCGGACGAGCTCCTCGTAACTTTCGGGGCGGCGGTCGCGCAGGAACTGCCAGGTGTTGCGCACTTCCCGATTCATGTCCATGTCGAGATCACAGACCAGCACCTCATCCTCGGTCTCCGAAGCCTTGCCGATGATGCGGCCGCGCGGGTCGCAGAAGTAGCTCGAACCATAGAACTGCGCGTCGTTGAGCGGCTTCTCAATCCCGACGCGGTTGATGGCGCCGATCCAGTAGCCGTTCGCGACCGCGTGCGCCGGCTGCTCGAGCTCCCAGAGATAGCGTGACAGCGTTTTCACGGTAGCCGACGGATTGAAGACGAGCTCGGCACCCTTGAGGCCGAGCGCGCGGGCGGGCTCCGGGAAGTGCCGGTCGTAGCAGATCAAGATCCCGACCCGGCCAACCGACGTGTCCCAAACCGGGTAGCCGAGGTTGCCCGGCTTGAAATAGAACTTCTCCCAGAAACAGGGCCCGACGTGCGGGATGTGCGTCTTGCGGTACTTCCCCAGCACCGTGCCGTCGTTTTCGATCAGCACCGCGGTGTTGTAGTAGACGCCGGTCTGGGCCTCTTCGTAGAAAGGCACGACCAGCGCCATCTTGTGCTTCTTCGCCAGCGCCTGCATCCGCCTGACGGTCGGGCCGTCGTCCCGCTCGGCGGTGTCGTACCACTTGGGATCCTGCTCGGCGCAGAAATATGGACCGAAGAAGATCTCCTGTAGACAGGTGATCTGCGCACCCTTGGCCGCGGCCTCCCCGATCAGCTCCTCGTGCTTTTGGATCGCTTCCTCTTTGGGCATGTTCGCGTGCGCCTGGATCAGCGCCGCCCGTACCTTTGCCATGTCTGTGTCGCCTCCTCCTCGCTAGCTGAACGCCGGAATGATGGCCTCGCCGTATTTCTTGATGACCGCCTCTGGTTTCTCCACCATAAGGTAGAGGTTGAACTGGTCGACACCGACGTCGATCAGCTCCTCGATCCGCTTGCGGCTCTGCTCCACGGTGCCGATGACACAGAAGCGGTCGATGACATCGTCCGGAACGAAGTCGGCGTGAGCCGCGCCCCGCTGGGCGTGTTCCGAGTAGTCGTAGTGGTCACGCGCTTTGATGTAATCGGTCAGCGCCTTGGGGAGGTCTTGCGCGTCGTAGCGCTTCAGGAGGTCGACCACGTGGTTGGAGACCAGCGCCGGGAACCAGCGCACCTGCTCGCGCGCCGCCTCCAGGTCGTCGGAGATGAAGGCCGGGGCGGCCGCCTGGATCTGGATGTCATCGAAGGAGCGGCCGGCTTCCTGCGCACCTTCGCGGACGAACTGCAGGCACCACTTGATGATGGCGGGGTCGGCGAGCTGGATGATGACTCCGTCAGCCACACGGCCGGCAGCGCGGAGCGCCTTCGGCCCGTAGCCCGCCACCCAGATGGGCAGCTCGTGCTCGGCCCACTTCAGCCGGACCTTGACGCCGTCGTAGGAGACCTCCCTTCCCGCCGCCAGGTCGCGGATCAGGCGGCAGTCCGCCTCCATTTCCTCGACCGTGACGGGTTTCTGGCCGAGGACGCGGCGGGCACTGTCGCCGCGGCCGATGCCCATCACCATCCGGCCGCCGGAGATCGCGTTCAGGGTCGCCAGCGCGCTGGCGGTCACCGTGGGATCGCGCGTCCCCGGGTTGGTGACGCAGGGACCGATCTTGATGGTCCGCGTGTTGGCCGCCATCAACGTGAAGATCGGGTAGACCTCCTGCCAGAGGACGTGCGAGTCGAAGAGCCAGGCGTACTCGAAACCCTGGGCCTCGGCAAGCTTGGTCAGATCCACCCAACGGCTGGGAGGCGGATCGGGCGCAAAGCAGACACCGAAGCTCAATCTCGCCATTGATCTCCTGAAAGGCTAGAGCCCCGGCCGCGAGGTCGGGGCTCCAGCTCGATCGATCTCGAGTTTAGGTCGCCGCCACAGCCTGCGGGCGCCGCCGAGCGGCAGCCGCCGGGAAGAGAGCCGAGAGCGCCAGGTAGCAGATGAACGCTGCCACCAGGCCAACGACCCAGCTGTAGTCATAGACGTGGAAGGGGAACCAGCTGTAGAGCGGACCGATGATGCCGCCCTTCGGGAACGGACCGTTGCCTGGTGTCGAGTAGGCGCCACCCACGGCGAGTACGCCTCCTACCACCAGGCTGACCAGGCCTCGCCAGTTGAAGCCACCTGAGTAACGATACTGGCCTTCGACCCGATAGAGGTCGCCGAGCTTCAGGCTCGTGTTCCGCATGAACCAGTAGTCGGCGATCAGCACCCCCGCAATAGCACCGAGGGCGCCGCCGTAGAAGCCAAGCCACGTGAAGATATAGACGTTGGGGTTCGCGAGCAGATTCCAGGGCTGGATCACGATCCCGAGGACGCCGGTGATCAACCCGCCGGTGCGGAAGCTGATCAGCTTCGGGATCACGTTCGAGAAGTCGTAGGACGGGCTGACGATGTTGGCCGCGACATTAACCGAAAGCGTGGCGACCGCCAGCGTGAATAGCGCGAAGATGACGACCAGCGGGTTGTCGAACTTGGCGGTCAGCGCAACCGGGTCCCAGATCGGTGCGCCGTACACCTTCTGCGTGGCGGCGGTGATTAGCACCGCCACCAGCGGGAAGAGCGTCATGGTGGTGGGTAACCCGAGGATTTGACCGAGCGCCTGCGCCCGCTGGCTCTTGCCGAAACGGGTGAAATCGGGCATGTTCAATGAGAGAGTCGACCAGAACGCGATCATCCCCATCAGCGCGGGCGGGAAAAGGACCAGCCAGAAGTTGCTGCCCCAACCGACCTTACCGGGCTCGCTGAGGATCGGGCCGAAACCGCCGGCTTGACCAACCATCCAGGCGAGCAGGCCGAGCGCCACGACCAGCACGAAAGGCGCAGCCCAGTTTTCGAAGCGCCGGACGGCATCCATCCCGCGCATGATGATGAAGATGTTGATCACCCAGAAAACCGCGAAGCTCAGCCAGAGCGTCCAGTGCTGCCCGGCGACCATCGCCGAGTTCGTCCAGCCGGCTCCGAAGAGCTTTCCGCTCAGAGCGTAGAGCGCGCCACCCCCGATCCAGGTCTGGATGCCAAACCAGCCGCATGCCACCCCTGCCCGGAGTAGCGCGGCAACGTTGGCGCCAAAGACACCAAACGATGCCCGGGCGAAGACGGGGTATGGGATACCGTACTTGGTGCCGGCGTGACTGTTCGCCAGCATCGGAATCAGGACGATGATGTTCGCCAGCGCGATCGTCAGGATCGCCTGGTACCAGGCCATGCCTAGCGCAACAAGTCCTGACGCCAGCAGATACGTCGGGATGTTGTGCGCCATCCCGATCCAGAGCGCCATGTAGTTATAGGTCGTCCAGGTGCGCCTTTTGATCGGCACCGGGGCGAGGTCGCCATTGTAGAGTGGGCTGTTCCGGATCGCCGAGTCGTCCGCCAGCTCGTGCCGGCCGTCGGGATAGACGAGCTCCTCCCCGATTCGCTGCGCCGGAGGCGTGTAGGTCGCAACTCCCATTTTTCCCCTCCTGTGAGTTCCGGGTCGCCGATTTGGCGAGCTAAATGTACGTTCGTCGAGAACCTAAGTCAATGGCCGTTAGAGCCCCTCCCTAGGTTACAGCCCGTTGGCCAGCTTGCTGCTCAAAGTGGTCGTCACTCCGGTCCTGATCGCGGCTGCCACGCTGGCTGGACGGGCCGCGGCGCTGCTGATCCAGGGATTGACGCTTCGCCCGATCCGAAGCCCCGGCGACCGAACGCTCGCCTAGAGGTCTCTCTTCGCGAAGCTCCAGTTGGCCAACCCAACGACCGCGGCCAGCCACCCGACCACCCAGGCGATGTAGACAACCGGCGGTGGCTGGTCGGCAAAGAACGGATTCCCAGCTCGCGCGCGCCCCGCGGCGCGGGCAGCAGCAAGGAAGTCTGTCGGCTCCAGATAGAAGATCGCTCCGTGCCAGAGCCCGTCGGTCGGGATCAGCAACCGGCTGCCGACGCCGATGTTGATGATGGTGTCGTTGGCGAATCCCTGGCCGATCGCGAGCGCGATGCCACCGATCCAGGCGACGAAGAAGAGCACCAGGGCGATCACACCGCCGGTCATCGGCGCCAGGCGCGTACTCAGCAGAAGGGCGAGCGTCATCAAGACGATCCCTTCCGCCGCAACGCCAGCCCCAGCCATTTGCCCATGAGGAGCTGGCTGCGGCGGATCGGCCGCGGCAGGATCGCGAGCGCGATCCCTGACTCGATATCGCTGGCAATGCTCGGCGCCGCCACCAGCGTCGACCCGAGCGCGAGCACGCCGCTGAACATGAAGGCGACCAGGATGGTCAGCTGCGACGACGCCAGCCGAACCTCGGCGGGGGTCACACCGCTCATCGTCGGCAGCCGGCTGAAGCCCCAGCTGGTGAGCACGACGACGACGATGGTCAGGATGCCAAGGGCCAGTAAGAGCTTGCGGCGCGATGCCTCGAGGATGGTCAGCCGCGCGATCGTGAGGACCTGCGTCACTGATCCTGCTCCTTGAGCAGCTGCAGGAACCGGTCCTCGAGTGTCTCGTGACGCGGCTCCACGGCGTACACGCGGCCACCCTGGCGGACGATCTCCGCGACGAGTTGCGGCACGCCATCGGTGGCGAGGCCGCGGAACGTCAACCATTCGCCCTCGTCCTCGAGGCTTCCGAACGCGCCGAGCCCGGCGCGGCCGTCGGCTGGAAGTCCCGTCACCCGGACGCGAACCGCGCCGTCCTGTCCGAGGATTTGCGCCATCGTTCCCGTCGCGATCACGCGGCCGTGGTCAACCACGGCAAGGCGGTCGCAGATTTGTTCGACTTCGCTCAAAAGGTGCGAGTTGAGAAACACGGCGGTGCCGCGCGCCTTCAAGGTGCGGATGATCTCGCGGACGTCGTGACGCCCTACCGGGTCGAGCGCCGAGGTGGGCTCGTCGAGCAGGACCAACTCGGGGCGGCCGAGCAAGGCGACGGCGAGACCCAGCCGCTGCTGCATACCCTTGGAGAAGCCCTCCACTTTGTCGTCCGCCCTTTCGGAGAGACCGACGAGCTCGAGGGCGCTGGCGATCTCGGCTTTCCATTCGGAGCGCGCCATGCCGGAAAGCTCGCAGTGCAATCCCAGCACTTCTCGCGCTTTCATCCAGCCCTGGTAGCGGAACAGCTCCGGCAGGTAACCGAGGCGTCGCCGGGTCTGCAGATCGCCGACCGGCGCGCCAAGAACCCAGGCCTCACCGGCGCTCGGGTGTGCCAGGCCGACCAGCAGCTTCACGGCCGTCGTCTTTCCGGCGCCGTTGGGCCCGAGGAATCCGAACACCTCGGCGCGCCGCACGCTCATCGTCAGGCCACTGAGCGCGACCGTCTTCCCGTAGCGCTTGGCCAGGTCCTGCGTGTGGACAGCCAGGGAGGCGGCATCGGCCGCCTCCATCGGATTCAGATCGATGCGATCAGTGGAGGGACGTTGCAATGGCGAGCACCTGGTCGGGCGTCAACTGACCACCGACCGCGTAGATTACGCCATTCTTCACCCAGACCACGCCGGCACCCAGCACGGCCTTGATCAGCACGGCCGGCGTTCCATTGACCTGCGTCGACTCCGTCGTCGCCAGGCCCCGGCGGCACCCCCGGCTGCGAGAGCAGGTAGTCCTCGAGCTGCGCCGTGCTGGCACCAGTGGAGTCGACGGTTGGGACGCGCGTCTGCGCAATCACGAGTGTCGGGACGTTCATGGTTTCCGTCGTGCTTCCCAGGCCCCACACCTCGATCAATGCCGGGCCCCCGTTGACGATCAGGGTGCTACCGTCGATGCTCGACGGCATCGCGCTCAACTTGACCCCCGCCCTGGCTGCCGATGCTTGCAGGCGGGCCGCGTCAAACGTCAATGATCCGGTCGCGTGGGAGACCACCCCATAGCTGACCGGGCCGGAAACCCCCTTCGGCAGAGACGCCGGGCTGAGAACCGGGAGCCCCGACTGCACCTGCGCCGCCGCGGCGTCCGTCAGTTGTTGCAGCTTGGGCTGTTCGGGTTGCCACTTGACATTCCCGTAGTCGAGCAGGGCACCGGACTGCGCAAAGTCCGAGGGCGAGACCTGGACTGTCGCGACCTGCGTGGGCTCGAAGACGCGAATGAGACTCTGGGCAACGCCGGAGACGCCGAGGCCGGTGAGAAGAACGACCGCCAGCAGAATGGCGACCGCCGGCGTGGCCATCGGCCGCCAGCGTGGCGAGGTCCGATCGAGCCACCGCTCATACCAGCGGGCTGGCCGGGCGGTTTCCTCTCGGGTGATGCGCGCCTGCACCACCGAAAGCGCGGCGTGGGATTGCGGTTCGAAGACCGGTACCCGCAACAGTGCCGTCGTGGCGCGCGCCTCATTCGCGATCGCATCGAACCGCGGTTTGCAGTCAGGGCATTCGTCGAAGTGCGCCTGGTCCGCCGCCGTCAACGCCAGCGGCTCGTCGTAGATCCGACGCAGCGTTCCGTCACTCAGGTGTCGCACGATGTACCTCCTTGCGCATGGCCTCTTCCGCCCGGCGCAGCAGCGTTCCCACGTTTCCGACCTTGATTCCGAGCGCGGTGGCGACCTCGGCGTAGCTCAATCCGCTGTGTCGGAGTATCAAGACGGCCGCCGTCCGCTCCGGCAGCCGCCGCAGTGCGCGGCGAACCTCCCGCCGCTGCTCCGCGTCCTCGACCACGCGCTCCGGATTGGCGATCGCCGGCCTCGCCGGGTCGAGCGCGTGGGCGGTCTCGCGTTGCGCGCGCCGGCGGTCGCCGCGAATCACGTTCAGCGCCGAATGGACGGCGGCGGCATGGAGCCACCCGGAGGCGCGCTCGGAGTCGGGGGAGTGACTCCGGTGGAACTTGAGGAAGACCTCCTGGGCGACATCCTCGGCCGCCGTCCGGTCGGCGAGGACCCGGTAGGCGATGGCGACCACCTTCGGATATTCCTGGAGGAACAACCGCTCGAAGGGATCGGGCACGCGGTGGTTAATCGTGCCCAACGCCGCGTGGGTTACGGTCGGGCGCCACGCCTGCATCTGCAGCATCTATCAGGGAAGCACCGCCGCCGCGCCTGCTGTGACAGCATCGGCGGGCTCCCCGGGCGTGACCCGTCCCTCCGCACCGGACGATGACGAATCCAGGTGTCAAGGTAATGTCGGGAAAGGCGTATACAATACTATAAGGATGGGTGAGCCGCCACCCGTAGGGTGGCTGGATGGATTCGGGCTCCGGTGACGCAGTGATCAGACGCGCGCAACGCTCCGTGACCGGTCTTGGCGAGTTGAGCCTGCTCTTCTGGGCGGCCCTGCGCGGGGCGGTCCGCCGCCCTTTCTACTGGAAGGAGTTCTTCGACCAGTGCCGCTTCATCCTGACCGCGAATTTCATTCCGCTGCTGCTGACGGGGGTGGGTTGGGGCATCATCGTCTCGCTCGAGGCCGGGCATTTTTTCCGGGGCGCCAGCAGCGAGTGGCGGCTGGGCGGCTTCACCGTGATGGCGAACATCCGCGAGTTTTCGCCGGTGGCGACCGGACTGATGATCGCGGCCGTGAGCGGCACTGCCATCGTCGCCGACCTCGGCGCGCGCCAGGTCCGTCAAGAGCTCGAGGCGCTGAGCGTGATGGGTCTCTCCAACGTGCTCTTCATCGTGGTACCGCGGGCGCTGGCGCTGATGGTGATGACCGCGCTCTACAACGTCCCGATGATCGCCTTCACGACGCTCTCCGGATTTTTCATCGCGGTGGCGGTCGTTGGAGTGAACCCGGGCGCTTTCCTCGCGAGCTTCTTCACTCAAGGGACACTCGTTGACCTCTTTGGCGGCGAGATCAAGTGCATCCTCTTTGGCGCGCTGGTCGCCGCCA
>VBFX01000252.1 GCA_005889395.1 Chloroflexota bacterium | reverse complement strand
GTGCTCGATCTCTATCTCGGTGAGCTGGGGATGGTCGTAGTGACGCTGCTCCGCCAGCATCAGCTCGCGAAGCAAGGGCCGGACGAGGTCGTGCTCGGCCGGATCGAGAACCGCGATCGAGATCTCGGTCGCGCCGGGTCTCTCTATGGTTTTGCGGCCGTCGGCACGCCGTCGAGCACGCTGCGCAGGGCCTGGGCCGCGCCGAGCAAGCCGGCGGTTTCCACGGGTACAACCAGCTTGGCGTTTTCGCTGTTGGCGAACTTCGAGAGCGTGTCGAGTTGCAGGATGGAAACAAGGATCGGATCGGGAGCGGCATCCTTGATCGCCTTGTAGACCGTTTCTACCGCCTGGGCCCGGCCTTCCGCCTCGAGGATGGTCGCCTGCCGAAGGCCCTCGGCGCGCAGGATCGCCGACTGCTTGTCGCCTTCCGCCGTCTTGATCTGCGCCTGCTTCTGGCCGTCCGCGATGTTGATCTGGGATTGTTGTTGCCCTTCCGATTTGAGGATGAAGGCACGCTTCTCCTGATCGGCCGTCTTCTGCAGCGCCAGCGCGTTGAGGATCATCTGCGGCGGCGTGATGTCGACGATCTCGATCCGATTGATCCGGATACCCCACTTGTCGGTCACCGACTCCATCTGCGCTTGCAGCTGCGCGTTGATCCGCTCCCGCTGGCTGAGCGCGTCGTCCAGGCTCATCCCGCCGAAAATGGCGCGCAGTGTCGTGCGCGAGAGCTGGTCGATGGCGATGAAGTAATTGCTGACGCTGAACAAGGCAAGCTTGGGGTCGACGACCTGGCTAAAGATGGTGGCATTGACGCTAACGGTCACGTTGTCGCGCGTGATGACGTCTTGCTTGTCGCCGGTTCGGGGCGTCTCGCGAATGTCGACCAGGACCATCGAGTCGACCAGTGGGACGAGGAACGTCAGACCTGGCTGCCGGACCGAGTGGAACTCGCCAACACGCTTCACGATGCCGACGTAACCCTGCTGGATGATGTTGACGGTGCGCGCGATGATGACGATGGCGAGGAGCACGACGATGGCTCCGAGGATCAAGGGTGCGGACATGAACTCCACCTCTTCTCAGACGGTCGCGGTTGATGGGGACGAAGTTGGGCGAACGATCAGCGTGGTGCTGCGCAGCGCGGTGACAACCACGAGGGTATTGGCCGGCACGGGGCTACCATCCTCGGTGAGCGCTGGCCAGAGCTCACCGGCGATCTTGACGTGGCCGGGCTGCCCAACGCCGAGGATCGGCTCCAGCAGCATCGCCTGGTGACCGACCATGCTGTCGGCCCCTGAGCGAAGAGTCGGCCGGCCGATGTGCAGCCGCTCGACGAGGAAGGGGCGCGCGATCATGATGCCGGCCACGCCGAGGATGCCCAGCACGATCGCCTGAACCAGCAGGCCAAAGCCGAGCAAACTGACGACCGCGGCGCCCAGCGCACCGATCGTGATGAAGACGGCGAAGAAGGCGACCGTCATGACCTCGACGACCGCGAAGGCAACGGCGACGATCACCCAAAACCAGAACGCCGTCATCCGCGGCCATTCTACGTTGATTGCGCCGGCTGTGGCGGGTGATCAGGCGGCTTCGGCGTGCAAACGGCGGCGCGCCCGCCGCTCGACGGCGATCGGCACGATGCCAGCGCCCTGGATCAGTTCGAGGACTTTGGTCAGCCCGATTTCCTCGCGCCCGGCAGGGAAGTCGATGCCAATCACCGACATCGAGGCGTCGCAGGTGGGGCAGATCGTGGCGCTCACCGCCTCGGTGGGATCCCAGCTGCGCTGGGCACACGCGCCGCAGCCGCGGCAGATGAGATCGAACATCATCCCCTTCGATGTCGGCGCAGGCGTGGACTCCCCACTTCGCTCCACATCAGTACGACGTGGAATCTCCCCTCCCCCTTGCGGGCATCGGCATGCGGTAGCGTGGCGGTATGAACGCGGAATTGGCGGCGTTACGAGAGACCATCGACGAAGCCGGCCGCGGTCTTGCTGAGCTCGAGAAGGGCGGGTCGACCGTGGCGTCGGACGCTGCCCTCAAGGTGCTGCGTGCGCAACTCGGCGCATTCGCATTGAAGGCGGCGTATGCGGCACTGCTGGAGCTTGACGCCCGCGTCATCGGCTTCCCTGAGGTCGTGTCCTGATGGTGTTCAGGCAGTGAGAGCGCGCCGCCACCGAGCGGGGACGTTGCCGTCGTAATCGATCGCGCCGGCGCCGAGGAAGGTCGCGAGCCCGGCGATCGCCTCTCGTGTAGCTCGGGCGACCTGCAGATCCTCGCATCCGGACTCGACGGTCAGCCGCCTGATCGATAGCCGTTTGTTCTCCCGGTTCATCGCCGGGTCGACCCGTGCCACCAGCCGGTCCTCATGGAGCACGGGCATCGCGAAATAACCGTAGCGCCGCTTTGCCGCCGGCAAAGAGTTATGCGACCATTCAACGGATCAAGGCAGGAGGTAAACATGCCCAACAGCGACATTCGAGGCGCACTCGCGAATGCCATTGCCTATCTCAACGCACACCCCGATGAAGCCCGCTATACCGACAGCCCCGCAACCGCCGTCCTGGAGTCCGGGCTTGCCGTGACGGTCCAAGGGCCTCAGGGCATGTCGATTCATACCGACATGCCGAAGTCCGTGGGGGGGACTGACCAGTCGCCCTCCCCCGGGTGGCTGCTGCGCGCCGCGCAGGCCAGCTGCCTGGCGACACTCGTCGCCATGCGGGCTGCCCAGCAAGGTCTGGAACCGGGTCGGATCGAGGTCGTCGTCGATAGCGAATCGGATGACCGCGGAATTCTCGGCATCGACGATTCGGTCCCCGCTGGGCCAATGAGCTCGCGGGCACGAGTGCGGATCGGAGGGAATGGCGCTTCGCCGGAGCAGCTCGCGGCTCTCGTCCGGTGGGCCGACGCGCACTGTCCCGTACAGGATGCCGTCAGACGGGCGGTTCCATGCACGGTCGAGGCCAACAATTAGGAAAAGCCGCCTCGGGGATTCGAACCCCGGACCGATGGTTTACGAAACCATTGCTCTACCGCTGAGCTAAGGCGGCTCGCAGCGCTGCGCTATTGTACGGCTCCGACCGCGGGCGGCGGTCGCTTAACCGGCAGCGACGCCGGCGTGTTCCTTGGCGCCAGCCTTCCGTAGCACGAGCTCGCCCTTCTCGGCATCCACCAGAACGGTGTCACCCTCGCGGAACTTGCCGTCGAGGACGGCCATGGCGAGCGGGTCCTGGAGGCGGCGCTGGATGACGCGCTTGAGCGGGCGAGCGCCGTAGACCGGGTCATAGCCTTCGTTGGCGATCAGGTCCATAGCGGCCGGGGTCAGCTGCAGCGTGATCCGCCGCTCAGCGAGACGCTTGCGGAGCCGCTCCAGCTGGATGTTGACGATGGTCTTGATCTGCTCACGCGTGAGCGGCTTGAAGATGATGATCTCGTCGACGCGATTGAGAAACTCGGGACGGAAATTGTGCCGGACGGCTTCGAGGACCGCCTTTTCCTTGTCCTCCTCGGTCAAGTTCGGGTCCTGGAGGATGTGGCTGCCGAGGTTCGAGGTCATGATGACCACGGTGTTGCGGAAGTCGACGGTGCGGCCCTGGCCGTCGGTCAGGCGACCGTCTTCGAGGAGCTGGAGCAAGATGTTGAACACATCGGGGTGCGCCTTCTCGATCTCGTCGAACAAGATGACGGCATAGGGGCGACGGCGCACCGCCTCGGTGAGCTGACCGCCTTCCTCGTACCCGACGTAGCCGGGCGGCGCACCGACCAGCCGCGCCACGGTGTGCTTCTCCATGTATTCGGACATGTCGATGCGGGTCATGGCCTGCTCGTTGTCGAACAGGAATTCCGCGAGCGCCCTCGCGAGCTCCGTCTTTCCCACGCCGGTCGGACCGAGGAAGATGAACGATCCGATCGGTCGATTGGGGTCGCTCAGCCCGGCGCGGCCACGGCGGACGGCATTGGCAACGGCTGTGACGGACTCATCCTGGCCGACGACGCGCGCGTGCAAGCGCTCCTCCATCTGGATCAGCTTCTGGACCTCGCCCTCGAGCATCTTCTGCACCGGGATCCCGGTCCAGCGCGAGACGATCCTGGCGATGTCCTCCTCGTCGACCTCTTCTTTCAGCAGGCGGTGCTCCTTCTGGAGCGCGACCAGCTCGCCATTCCTCGCCTCCAGCTCCTGCTGGACCTTAGGCATCTCGCCGTACTTGAGGCGGGCGGCGGCTTCGAAATCCGCCATGCGCTCGGCGCGCTCAGCGTCGATGCGCAGCTGCTCCTGGCGCGCTTTCAGCTCGCGGATCTGCTGGATCAGCGCCTTCTCCTGCTGCC
>VBFX01000251.1 GCA_005889395.1 Chloroflexota bacterium | reverse complement strand
CCGCCCCTACCGCCAGCGCCGCACCCCCGAGTTCGCGCTCGCCCAGCTGGAAGCCGGCAAGGGGACCCAGTTCGACCCCATCATCGTCGACTACTTCATCCAGATGATGCGCAAGCGCCAGGCAGAAAATCCGGATGCCCTCGAGGCCGACGTGCACGACGAGCACCCGAGCACGCCAGACGCCGCGGCGGCCGCGAGCTAACCCGCATGGCGCTGGATGCGAACGGCCACCCGGTCTCTCGCATCGCGCAGCGCAAGCTCGACCATCTCCGGCTGTCCCTCGAAGCCTCCGTGCAGTCGACCCGAGGCGCTGGCTTCGAGCGCTTCGCGTTCACCCACCAGGCGCTCCCGGAGCTGGACCTGGACGCGATCGACACCAGCACCAGCTTTCTGGGCAAACCACTCAAGCTGCCCTTCCTGATCTCGAGCATGACCGGCGGCGCGCAGGCCGCGGGCGACATCAACCGGCGGCTGGCGCTGGTGGCCCAGACCGTCGGCATCGCCTTCGGCGTCGGCTCCCAACGGGCCGGCCTGACGCACAAGGACCTGCGTCCCACCTACCAGGTTCGCAGTGTTGCCCCTGACGTCCTGCTCTTCGCCAACCTCGGCGCCGTCCAGCTGAACTACGGCATGCGGACGGAGCAGGCGCTGGAAGCGATCGAGATGATCGGAGCCGATGCCCTGGTGCTGCATCTCAATCCGCTGCAGGAGGCGCTGCAGGCGGAGGGCGACCACAACTTCAAGGGACTGATCGAGAAGATCGGCGTCCTCTGTAAGGAACTGCCCGTGCCTGTGATCGTCAAGGAGGTCGGCTGCGGCATCTCGGAGCGCACCGCACGGCTGCTGGCCGTGGCCGGCGTGGCCGCCATCGACGTCGCCGGGCTTGGCGGCACGAGTTTCGCCCGAGTGGAGGCCTTCCGGCGGGAGCGGCCCGAGGAGGTCGAGCTCGCCCTGGCGTTTTCCGAGTGGGGCATCCCGACGTCGGAGGCGCTGGTCTTAACCCACCGGGCGGCGCCACAGCTGCCGCTGATCGCCAGCGGCGGGCTGCACCACGGCCTCGATGCCGCCAAGGCGATCGGCCTGGGGGCGGACCTCACCGGCTTCGCCCATGCCGTCCTCGCGGCGGCCTCGGAAGGCGAAGAGCCGGTGCGCCGCCTGCTCGACGGCTTCGCCTGGCAGCTACGGGTCGCCATGTTCTGCGCCGGCGCACCGAACATCGCGGCTCTCAAGGCCAACCCACCGACGGAAATCAAATGACATTTGTGCGTTGAAAACCAAGAGCTTCGCCAGCCGCACCGATCGCCTGCAGGCGATGAACCAGGCGCTCGACCGCGAGCTTTCGCGCCTCTCCCTGCGGGCCGGGTCCAGCCAGAGCTCACTGCTCACCGAGATGGTGCAGTACCACCTCGGGTTGCGCAAAGCCGGCGACCGCCCCGGCAAGCGGCTGCGCGCGAATATCGCCCTGCTCACCTGCGAGGCCTTCGGACGGCGCTACGCCGATGCGCTATGGGCGGCCGTCGCCGTCGAGCTGGTGCACAATTTCTCGCTGGTCTTCGACGACGTCCAGGACAACGATGAGCTGCGGCGCGGCCGGCCCTCGGTCTGGAAGGTCTGGGGCATGGGCCAGGCGCTCAACGCCGGTGCCGCGCTGGAGGCGCTCGTTACGCGCGCCGTCGTCGACCTGTTGCCTGCACGGTACTCCGACCGCACACGACCGGCGCTTTCGCTGTTATCCGAGGCGATGCTCGCCCTGTGTCGCGGCCAGGTGATCGACCTGCAATTCGAACAGCGCGTCGACGTGTCGGTTGACGAGTACCTGGAGATGATCGGTCTCAAGACGGCGGCACTCTTCGAGTGCGCCGCCCGGCTCGGCGGCCTGGCGGCCGGCGTTGGCGACGCTTCGCTCGAGAAGGCCGGCAAGTTCGGCTACCACCTTGGTGTCGCATTCCAGGTGATCGACGACATGCTCGGTGTCTGGGGCTCCAGCTCGCAAACCGGCAAGCCGGTCGGCAGCGACCTCAAGAATGGGAAGAAGACGCTGCCGACGCTCGTCGCGCTCAAAGGCGGAGCGGCCGGCAACCGCCGGGTGCTGCGTGCCCTGCTGACTCGAGCCAGGTTTACGGCCGCCGAAATGGAGACGGCGCGCGCCATCATCACCCAGGCCAGTGCGCGGGCGACCTGCCGCCGTCAGGCGGCCGAGCATCTCGCCGAGGCCCGACTTCAGCTTTTCGGCATGACCGACCGTCCCAACTGGGCGGTCCGGGCCCTGGCCGAGATGGTCACCACCCTGGAGTCGGGACTGGTTTAGACGCGGTGACCGACCTTCGCCCGGGCACCAAGAGGGGCGCGGCTGGCACAATGGTCGTTGGAGGATGGGGTCAGCGGCTGTACGGACGCGTACCCCGAGGTTCGTGACATATCTGGTTTGGGCTTTGCTATTGCTTCTCGCCGTCGGGCAGCCGGCCGTCAAGGGTCCGGTCATGGCACCGAGTGAAGTGATCGGCGTGCACGCTGGAACAGACACCCAGGGGCTGCAGGGGAAGGTCTACGTCGCCCTCGGTGACAGCATCAGCGCCGGCCGTTTCGCCACGGCGCCGGACGGAACCTTTCCCGCGCTGGTTGCCGACAAGCTGGGGATGAACCTCAACCTCGTGGCCCGCAGCGGCGCCAAAGCGGCCTGGGCGATCCCGCTGATGGGCGCCGTCGCCGCCGACCACCCGGCGCTGGTGACGATCGAGCTCGGCACCAACGATGTGGGCTTCAATACCCCGCCGGACGTGTTTGCCTCCGAGTACGAAACCATCGTCGGCGCCGTCGCTGGCCCGCAGACCCGCGTGCTCTGCATCGGCAGCTGGCTGCCGAGCGACAGCCTCGATGCGATCATCGCGCAGGTGTGCGAGCGGCACGGCGGAACGTTCGTCAGTCTGAATGGGTTCTACGGCGTCAATGACTTCCACGGCCAGGACGGCGGGTCGAGTTATCTCGGGCGCACCGACTGGTTCCATCCCGGCGATCAGGGACACGCCGCGATCGCCGCCGAGATCCTCTCGGCGCTCGGCGCCGGGCCGGCGCCCATTGTCGGTCCGCTGCCCCCCGCACCGCAGATTCCCGACGTCATCCGGACACATCCGAGGTAGGCGCGGCCGGTTTCGGCGGTTACGCCTCGAGGATTTCGCCGATCTTCAGCGCGAGGTGCAATCCGAGTCGGACCTCGGCATTGCGCAGGTCCGCGCCGAGGAGGTCTTCGATCCGGCCCAAGCGATACAGCACGGTGTTCCGATGCAGGTGCAGAAGTTCGGCCGCCTCGGTCGGACTGCCGTTGGTCGCGAGGTAGGCCCCCAGCGTCTCGAGCAGTACGCCCCGACGGTCCTTTGCGCCCAGACGGCCCAGCGCGTCGTCGCGAAACGCGCGCAACTCCGGAAGTGGCTCAAGCGCGTAGAGAAGCCGGTAGAGACCCAGGTTCTTGAAGGCGGTCGCGCTGTCCGGTCCGAAGAGACGGCGGCCCATGGTCAGGGCCTGCTCGGCTTCACGGGCGCCGCTCGCGACCTCCGCCGTTCCCGTCCGGACCGCACCGTAGCCGAGCGCGACCGGACCACCGGCGGCACGCGCCGCGCGATGCAGCTGCTCGACCAGGGCCCTGGGTTCGATGGCCCGCTTCCCTGCCAGGCTCACCAGCGCCAGGATCGAATCGCCGCGCTCGCGGACCAGCGCGCTGCTGCGCATGGTGGCGAGCAGGCGCTCCCACGCCGCTCGCACCTTGGCCGCGTGACCGCGCTCCGCCGGCTCAGCCGCGACAAGCAGATAGGATGCGTCGAGGTCGAAACCCTTGCGCTTTGCACGTTCGCGAGCCGCCTGGTGCGAGCCCGGCCGCCCCGCCGTCAGCACGTCGAGCAACTCCTCGTCGACCTCGTCGCGGGCGTCATGCGCGGCGCGGGCCCGAACCAGCTCGATGGCGCAGGCATGCGCGGCCCGGCCCACCGCCAGGCGGTGCATCTCCCCCAGCTCGCCATCGGAGCCCAGCAATGACAGGAATCCCGCGATGCTGCCCTGCACCAGGATGGGCGCGACCAGCCGAGCCTGGCCATGGAGCAGCGGTCGCACCGCGACCGGCGGATCGAAGGCGCTGAGCGGCACTTCTCGCAACCACTCCTCCAGCGCCGGGCGCTCGGCGGCAATCGCCGCTGCTGTGCCCTCAGAGAGCCGGCCGCCGCCCACGAAGTCGACCGTGGTGTCGCGCTCGAGCAGGACGGGCACCCCGGTCAGCTCGTGCAGCCGCGCCAGCAAGGCGGGCAGGCCGCGTCCCGCCAGCGCAAGCTCACTCAGCTGGCGATGCAAGTCCTGGGCGCGCTCGTGCAACTCGGCGCGCCGGTCGACGATGTAGTGCAGCACCGATTGCTCGACCTGGTCGAGCGGCGTCGTCGCCGGCAAGGAGAACAGCGGAAGCGCGTGGGCGTCGGCGACGCGACGCGCCTCGGGCGACACGCGGCCGAGGATGGCCGCGCCGGCCACCGCCTGCCCGACGAGCGATTCAACCAGGCGCGCGAGCGTGAGCCGCGCGTCAACGGCGGTGAGCACCTGCGGATTGATCAGGAGCAGCTCGCCGCCGCGAAGCGGCGTGAAGGCCGGCGGCCGCGCCCGCAGCGCGGTGCACCACACGACCTCGCGCCGGCTCCCGGCTGCCCCGGCGACCAGTTCGGTTTCCTTCGGTAGGGCGCCGCGCCAGACGTCGTCGACGGTGACATGCGGGT
>VBFX01000250.1 GCA_005889395.1 Chloroflexota bacterium | reverse complement strand
GCGACCCGAATTGAGCTGCAGGGTCCGGTGCAGCCCCCGGTCCTCGGAGGTCAGGCGCGCCAGGTAGGCGGCGTTGATGGCATCGTTGTCATGATCCGTGATCGGGTGATCGAGCAACAATGCGGTCGTGTCGACGAGGTCCTTCATGTTGACCTCAAAGACCTGCAGCTTGCTCAGCAGGAGATCCGCCGGCGTCAGCGTCGGCCCCGCGTGCCCGAGGCGGTTCGCCAGCTCGATGACGTGACACATCTTCATCCGGTCGATAAACACGTCGACCTGGCGGCCGTTCACCTCGTCGAGGTAGAGGAGGCGCTGATCGCCATTGAGGGTGTTGAAGCGGCGGTCGCCCTGGTAGCCCAGCGACTCGAACAACTTCTGCACCGCCTGGCGTTGCTTGGAGGCAGCGACGAAATCCAGGTCACCATATTTGCGATTGAGCGGCGCCTGTCGGGCACTGGAACAGTGCAGGTGGACGGCGGCGCCGCCAACCAGCTTGACGGCGATCCTCGCCTCCGAGGCGGCCGCCGAAATCCGTTCCGCTTCGGCGATGACGTCGCCCGCGGGGACGCCAGTTTGGGTCGTCAGCTCACGGCTCCTGCACGTCGACGATGATCGTCTTGAGGTCGGTCATCTGCTCGATGGCGCGATAGCCGCCGACCCGGCCGATGCCGCTCTCCTTCCCGGCGCGGCCACCGAACGGGATATGCGCTTCCCAGTAGTTGGAGGACTCGTTGACGTTCACCCATCCGGTCTCGAGCCGCTGCGCGAAGCGCAGCGCACGGTCGATATCGCGCGTATAGACGGAGCCGAGCAAGCCATAGGGTGAATCGTTGGCAATGGCCAGGGCGTCAGCCTCATCGTTGAAGGGGATGACCGGCGCGATCGGACCGAACGTCTCCTCCCGGCTGACGCGCATCGCCGGCGAGACGTTGCGCAGAACGGTTGCTTCGTAGTAGAGCGAGGTTGGAAAGCCAGCAGCCCGCCGCCCGCCGGTCACCAGCGACGCCCCCCGGTCCACCGCGTCGGCGACATGCTCGTCCATCTTCAGCGCGACGCCCTCGTTGTTCAGCGGGCCCATGGTGGTGGCCTCGTCGAACGGATCCCCTAGGGTCACGGTCTCCATCGCGCTCCTGAGCCGCGCGAGGAAGGCGTCCTGAATGCCGCGCTGCACCAGGATGCGCTCGCCCGCGGTGCAACTCTGGCCGGCGCACAAGAAGCAACCGGTAATGGTTCCCTCGGCCGCACGGCCGAGATCGGCGTCCTCGAAGATCACAATCGGTCCGTTGCCGCCCAGTTCCAACATGACGTGCTTGCCCGCCGCGCGGCGGGATACGGAGCGGCCGGTCTCGGTCGATCCGACGAAGCCCACGCCCGCGGTCAGGGGATGGCCGGCAATCTCATCGCCGACGACGGAGCCCGGGCCGGTGACGAGGTTGATCGCGCCGGCGGGCAGGTCTGCCTCGGCCAGGCATTCCATGAGCTTCACCGAGATGGCAGAGGTCGAGGTCGCCGGGGCCCAAACGATGGTGTTCCCGCCGGCCAGCGCCGGGGCGATCAGCTCCGTCGCCATCGTCAGCGGCCAGTTCCATGGAGTGATCAGGGCGTACACGCCGCGGGGGATCCGCAGCGTGAAAACGAGCTTGTTCTTCGCCATCGAGGGAATCACGTTCGTCTCCAGCCGCTTGATGTCTTCGGCGGCAATCCGGAAATATTCGATGGCTTCGCCGACTTCACCAAGTGCCTCGGCCTTGTAGGGTTTGCCCTGGTCGAGGGTCAGCCAGCGGGCCAGCTCCTCGCGGCGACGCTCCATGACGTCGGCGACCCGATGCAGCAGCGCCGCCCGATCGAAGGCGCCCAGGGCCGCCATCGGCGCGCGCGCCTGGGCGGCCGCCTCGAGCGCGCGCACGGCATCGGCTCGGGTGCCTTTCGGCAAGGTGGCGATCACCTCACCGGTCGCCGGGCTCGCTGCCTCGAACGTTTCGCCACTCTCCGAGTCGACCCAGCGGGCTCCGACAAACATCTTCAGGGTCTGCGTCTTTTCGACGACCGTCATTGGTGTCCTCCCACCGGCTCAGACTGGTGCATGGAGCAGCGCATCCTTGCGCACTTCGATGAACGCCTGGAGCTGTTCATCGATGCCCGAGTCGATTCCGGGATCCTTATAGTCGGTCAGGAGCTGCTTCCATTTCTCGTTCGCCACTTTGTCCGCTGTGCGCGATCCCATCCGCTGCCAGCGGTCATAGTTTTCGGTCGACGAGATCCACGGCCGGTAGAAGCCGGTCCGGTAGTTGCGCATCGTGTGCTCGGAACCCAGGTGATGACCACCGGGACCAACCTCACGGATTCCATCCATCGCGAAGCCTTCGTCGTCGAACGGGATCCCCTTGGCGAGGATCCACTCGAACATGCGCAGGGCTTCCACGTCGATGATGAATTTCTCGTATGAGGCCAGCAGCGCACTTTCCAGCCAGCCGGCGGCGTGAAGGACGAAGTGAACACCACCCATCACCGTGGGCCACATGCACATCATCGACTCGTAGGCGGCCTGCGCATCAGGTGACTTTGAGGACGTAAGGGCGCCACCACCGCGGAATGGGATCCGATAGTGTCGTGCCATCTGCGCGCTCGCCAGGATGCCCATGGCGGATTCCGGCGTGCCGAAAGCCGGGCTGCCCGACTGCATGTCGATGTTGGTCAGGAAGGAGCCATAGATACACGGGGCGCCTGGACGGATCAATTGGATCAAGGCGATCCCGGCAAGCGCTTCCGCGGTCTGCTGCGCGATGGTGCCGGCGAGGCCCATCGGCGACATCGCTCCGGCCATCAGGAACGGCGTCACGATCACGGGCTGGTTCGCCTCCGCGTAGGTCACCAACGCACCGAGCATTCGATCGTCGTAGCGCAGGGGACTGTTGACGTTGACCAGAGCCAGGAGGGCGGGTGTCTTCTCGATGTTCGCGCGGCCGCCGAAAAGGATCGAGGACATCTCAACGGAGTCGAGCGCGCCCTCCTCCGAAATCACGCTCCCCATGTAGGGCATGTCGGTCCAGCGGATGTGCGAGTAGACCATGTCGAGGTGCCGTGTCTCCAGCGGCAGATCCTCCGGCTCGACGATGGTGCCGCCGGCGCAGTGGATCTGCGGCGTCGCCTGCGCCATCTTGTCGAAATTGGTGAAGTCGGCGATGGTCGCACCCCGCCGACCCCGGTCGAGGTCCGTGATGAAGGGTGGGCCATAGACGGGCGCGTTGACCATGTGGTTGCCGCCGATGGTCACGGTATTCTTTGGATTGCGCGCCTGCACCTCGAA
>VBFX01000249.1 GCA_005889395.1 Chloroflexota bacterium | reverse complement strand
TGTAGCGTGCTTCGAGGTTGTGGCCCTGCGCGTAGGCCACCCGCAGCCAGCGGCCGCAGAATTCCATGGCATGGAGCGCCACGGCATCAGTGAACGGCTGGTGATACGCCATCGTGTAGCACTCGATGGCGTGCGTGAGCGCGTCCATGCCGGTCCCGGCCGTGACACCGGCGGGCAGATTCACGCTCAACTGGGGATCGATGAGCGCCACCCAGGACGCGATGTTCGGCGTACCGCCGACGTT
>VBFX01000248.1 GCA_005889395.1 Chloroflexota bacterium | reverse complement strand
TGCTGATGCCGCAGAGCTGGGAGGGCCATCCGTTGCGGAAGGATTACGTCTCCTTCGGCGAGCCGGTCATCTTCAGCGACCAGAAGCTTGAAGGGCTGGAGCCCGACGCGATCCGTGGCTGAGACGCGCGTCGCGCAGGAACCGTTCGGCCCGGGTCCTGCCCAGGAGCCGTTCGGGCCGGGCCCGGGACAGGAGCCGTTTGGCCCGGAGCACGAGCCCCCGACCGATTGGATCGAGCTCAACATGGGGCCCCAGCATCCCAGCACGCACGGCGTGCTCCGGGTCAGGCTGAAGCTCGATGGCGAGGTCGTGCGCGATGCCGATCCGGACATCGGCTACCTCCACACCGGGTTCGAGAAGTCCTTCGAGGAGAAGACCTACACGCAAGGCATCACCTTCAGCGACCGGATGGATTACCTGGCGCCGCCCATCAACAATGTCGGCTTCGTGATGTCCGTCGAAAAGTTGATCGGCGTGGAGGTCCCGGCCCGGGCGCAGGCGATCCGGGTGATGATGATGGAGCTGGCGCGGATCGCCAGCCACGAGCTCTGGCTGGGCACCGCCGGCCTCGACCTCGGCGTCTACTCTGGCTTCTTCTACGCCTGGCGAGACCGCGAGCTGGTGCTCGACCTGAACGAGGCCTACTCCGGCGTTCGGATGATGACCTCCTTCACCCGGGTTGGCGGTGTCGCCTGGGATCTGCCCGAAGGCTGGATCGAGCAGCTGCAGCGCTTCATCGATGTCATGCCGGGCCGGATCGACGACTTCGAGGCGATGCTGACCGACAACCCGATCTGGCACCAGCGCCTCCAGGGGATCGGTGCCCTGTCGGCGCAGGACGCCATCAAGACGGGCGTGACCGGTCCTATGTTGCGCGCCTCCGGCGTCGACTATGACGTCCGCAAGGCTTTCCCATACTGCGGTTATGAGCAGTACGACTTCCAGGTGCCGCTGGGGATCAACGGTGATTGCTACGACCGCTACCGCGTGCGGGTCCAGGAAATGCGCGAGAGCCTGAAGATCCTGCAGCAGGTTGTCGATACCCTGCCCGCCGGCCCGTGGATCACGTCCGATCGCAAAGTCGCACTGCCACCCCGGAGCGAGCTCAGCAAGAGCATGGAGTCGGTCATCCACCACTTCCGGCTGGTGAGCGAGGGCTTCAAGGGGCCCGTCGGCGACGTCTATGCCTTCGTGGAAAGCCCGCGCGGCGAGCTCGGTTTCTACCTGGTCTCCGACGGGACGAACAAACCGTACCGGATGAAGGTCCGCCCGCCCTCCTTCTGCAATCTCCAGCCACTCAAGAAACTGGTGCAGGGCGTCCTGCTCGCGGATGTCATCGCCATCATGGGCAGCATGGACTTCATCCTGGGAGACGTGGACCGCTGATGTCACTCGCGAAGGCGACCGCTGAGGAGATCAAGACACGCGCCGCCCGCTACCCGTCGAAGCAGTCGGCCATCATCCCTGCGCTCTGGGCAGTGCAGCACGAGCAGGGCTACGTCACCAAAGAGGCGATGGGGGAGATCGCGAAGATCCTCGGCCTGCCGCCCTCGCTGATCGAGGCGACCGCATCCTTCTACTCCATGTTTCTCACCCGGCCGGAGGGCCGCCACGATGTCGTGATCTGCATCAACGCGCCCTGCATGCTGCGCGGCGCCGACGAGATGACGGCCTACCTCGGGCAGCAGCTCGGCGTCCGCGACGGCCAAACGACGAAGGACGGGGCCATCACCTGGCATTCGACGATCGAGTGCCTGGGTGCCTGTGGCGGCGCCCCGATGATGCAGGTCGATCATCAGTTCGAGGAGAACCTCACGCCGGAGCGGATCGACGCCATCATCCAGAAGTTGCGAACCGACCCGGCGCCGCACGGCGCCAGGCCGCCGAAGGCGGCAACTGTCGCGTCCGTCCCGGCGGAGAAGGTCGCGCGGCCACGAGCGAAAAGGACCCAGGCCTGATGGGACTGATGCCGGTCCTGACCAAGGACTTCCACACCGAGAATCTCGAACAGCTGGCGGTCTACGAGAAGAGCGGCGGCTATAACGGCTTCAAGAAAGCGCTCGAGATGCAACCGGACGCGCTGGTGGAGCTGGTCAAGCAGAGCGGGCTCCGCGGGCGTGGCGGCGCGGGTTTCCCGACCGGGAACAAGTGGAGCTTCTTGCCCAAGGGCGTCTACCCGCGCTACCTGGTCTGCAACGCGGACGAGAGCGAGCCGGGCTGCTTCAAGGACCGCTATCTGATCGAAAAAAGCCCGCACCAGATGCTCGAGGGCATCCTGATCGCCAGCTACGCGATCGGCTGCAACCTCGCCTTCATCTACATCCGCGGCGAGTACCTGCCGCAGCACGAGGCGCTGGAGGCCGCCATCGCGGAGGCTCGCCAGGCGGGGTACCTCGGCAAGAACGTGCTCGGCAAGGGCTACGAGATCGACGTCATCCTGCATCGGGGAGCGGGGGCCTACATCTGCGGCGAGGAGACCGCGCTGCTAACCTCGCTCGAGGGGTACCGCGGCGAGCCCCGGCTCAAGCCGCCCTTCCCGGCGATCAAGGGCCTCTACGGGAAGCCGACGGTCGTCAACAACGTCGAGACCGTAGCCAACCTGCCGCACATCGTCATCAACGGCGCCGACTGGTTCAAGGCGATGGGGACCCCGACCGGCGCCGGGACGCGACTCTGGTGCATGAGCGGCCACGTCAACCGGCCGGGCAACTACGAGACGGAGAACGGGACGCCGATCCGCGAGCTGATCGAGGACCTCGGCGGCGGCGTCTGGAAGAACCGCAAGCTCAAGGCGTTCCAACCCGGGGGCGCCTCGATGATGGTGCTGCTGCCCGAGCATCTCGACGTCGGCCTGGACTTCGACGCGATCCAGAAGGCCGGCTCGCTGGCGGGCGCCGGCGCGATGGTCGTGATGGATGAGACCACCTGCATGGTGGACGCCGCCCGGCGCTACGTGAAGTTCTTCCACCACGAGAGCTGCGGCAAGTGCACGCCCTGCCGCGAAGGTACCTTCTGGATGGCGAATCTCTTCGACCGCTTCGAGGCCGGCGAGGCCAAAGCCACCGACGTCGATCTCCTTCTCGACATCGGGTACAGCATCGATGGGCGCTCCTTCTGTCCACTCGGCGATGCCTCGACCTGGTTCCCACGCAGCGTCATCAAGTTCTTCCGCGACGAGTTCCTCGAGCACGTCTCGGAAAAGGGCTGCCCCTTCAAGAGGACGGCGCAGGAGGCGGTCGCCTGATGGCGACGGTGCAGACCGACCAGGTCACGCTAACGATCGACGGGCAGTCCGTCACGGTGCCGAAGGGCACCCTCATCCTCGATGCGGCCAAGGCGATCAACATCGACATTCCGATCTTCTGCTCCCACCCGAAGATGGCTCCCGTAGCCGTCTGCCGCATGTGCCTGGTCGAGGTGGAGAAGATGCCGAAGCTGCAACCGGCCTGCGCCGTCTACGTCGCCGAGGGCATGGTCGTCAAGACGACGACGGAACAGGTCGGCAAGTACCAGAAGGGCGTGCTCGAGTTCCTCCTCATCAACCACCCGCTCGACTGCCCGATCTGCGACAAGGGCGGCGAATGCCCGCTGCAGGACCAGACCTTTCAGTACGGTCCGGGTGCCAGCCGCTTCGAGTTCCAGAAGGCGCACTTCGATAAGGGGGTACCGCTCTCCGACAAGATCGTCCTCGACCGCGAGCGCTGCATCCTCTGCTGGCGCTGCACGCGCTTCAGCGAGGAGATCTCGGGTGAGCGCGAGCTGGCGCTGATCCAGCGCGGTGTCCACACCATCATCGGCACCTTCAACGACGAGCCCGCCCAGTCGAACTACCAGGGCAACTGGACGGAGATCTGCCCGGTCGGCGCGCTGACCTCGCGGCAGTACCGCTTCGTCAGCCGGCCCTGGGACCTCGACCGCACGGCGAGCATCTGCCCCGGTTGCAGCATGGGCTGCAACATCCAGCTGGACGCGCGCAACAACCGGATCGGACGGTTTCAGTCACGAGAGAACCTCGCGGTCGACGACGGGTGGCTCTGCGATGCCGGCCGCTACAGCTTCCCCCAATTCCAGCGCACGGCGCAGGACCGGCCGCAGATCCGGCGCGACGGCAAGCTGGAGCGGGTGACCTACGACGAGGTGATCGCCTTCACGGCCGACGCCCTCAAGGAGTCGGGTCGCCAGGTCGCGGGTTGGGCCTCACCGGCGGCGAGCAACGAGGAGCTTTTCCTCTTCCAGCGCCTCTTCCGCGAGGTGCTCGCGTCATCGAACCTGGACCACCGAAGCGCGGTCCTCGAGGACGCGGAGCCGGATGACATGACGCTGCCCATCGCCGACATCGAGCGCTGCGACCAGGTCGTGGTACTCGGCGGCCAGGAGGTGATCGACGCCGCGCCGGTCCTCCACCTGCGCCTCTTCAAGAGCCAGCGCAAGGGCATCAATGTGCTGAAGGTCGGCGCCGGCGAAGTGGCGAAGGCGGTCGCCGGCGTGCGATCAGACTGCACGGCGGTGGGGATCCTCGCGACGGAGGCCAACAAGAAGGCGGCGGTCGAGCTGCAGGGGAAGCTGCAGAAGAAGGTGAAGGGGAGCGTCAGGCGCCTGATCGTGACCACAGGTCCCAACGGACGGGGTGCCAAAGACCTCGGCATCTTGCCGCACCGCGGGCCCGGCTACGTCTCGCTGAACGGCACGTCGGGAAAGGGGAGGGTGGAGTGGCCGGGCGCCGGCGTCAAGGCGCTCTACGTGCACGAGTCCAGCCCGCTCCATGGCTTTACTCCCACCGACGCCGAATCGATGTGGTTGTCCGGGCTGCCGCTGGTGATCTTCCACCGCTTCAAGCCGTCGCCCCTGGACGAGGTCGCCCACGTCATCATCCCCGGCCACGCCTTCACCGAGAAGGACGGCACCGTGACCAACATGGAAGGACGGGTGCAACGAGCGCTAACTGGGATTACGAAAGCGTGGAGGCGATCACGGGCGACCTGGTTCGCGCGCTGCCACCATATCGCGCCGTCAACGAGGGCGCCCGGGTGCTCTGGAGCGAGGAGCGATGACCCTCGACGTCGTCGTCGAGACGCTGATCAAGGCGGTGATCGTGATCGGCGCGCTGCTGACCGGCTTTGCCTATCTCACGCTATTCGAGCGCAAGGTCCAGGCCCGCATGCAGCAGCGACCCGGCCCCAACCGCGTCGGCCCCTGGGGCCTGCTGCAGCCGGCGGCCGACGGGCTGAAGCTGTTCTTCAAGTCGAGCAGCGCCCCGTCCAGCCGGGACCGCTTTCTCTACCTGCTCGCGCCCATGATCTCGATCATGGCGGCCCTTGCCAGTTTCGCCATCATTCCGATCAGCGGCCCCGGCGCACTGAACCTCTTCGGGCGTTCGATCGGGTGGTACGTGATGAACGTCAACATCGGTGTCCTCTGGTACTTCGCCGTGACGTCGGTGGGCGTCTACGGCATCTTCCTGGCCGGCTATGCCTCGAACAGCAAATACTCGATGCTGGGCGCCCTGCGCTCGTCCGCCCAGATGATCAGCTACGAGATGGCCCTCGGCCTGTCGCTGGTCCCGGTCTTCATCCTGGCCGGCTCGGTCAGGCTCGTCGACATCGTCAACGCCCAGCACACCTGGTGGTTCGTGCTCCCGCTGCTGCCCGCCTTCTTCCTCTACTTGATCGCCGGTATCGCCGAGACGAACCGCGCGCCGTTCGACCTTCCGGAAGCGGAGACCGAGCTCGTCGCGGGTTATCACACCGAGTACTCGGGCTTGCGGTTCGCGCTCTTCTTCATGGCGGAATACATCAACATGATCATCGTCAGCTCGGTCGCCACCATCGTCTTCCTCGGCGGCTGGTGGGGCCCCTTCGGGATCCTTCCGGGCCCGTGGTGGTTCCTCGTGAAGGTCGTCGCCTTGCTCTACATCTATGTCTGGCTGCGGGCGACGTTGCCGCGCATGCGGTATGACCGCCTGATGGCGCTGAGTTGGAAATCGTTGTTCCCGCTGTCGCTGGCCATGATGATGGTGACCGCGATCGTCGTCGTGGCCGCCCAGGGCACACTCTGATGGCGCTGCGCGAGATCTTTCTCGGTCCCATCTACATCGCCCGTGCCCTGGCGACGACCTTCAAGCACAACACAAAGCCGATCGTCACCATCGAGTACCCGGAACGGCAGAAGCCCGTTCCGCCGCGCGAGCGTGGCCGACACATCCTGCATCGCTACGCCGACGGCCTCGAGAAGTGCGTGGGCTGCGAACTCTGCGCCATCGCCTGCCCGGTGGGCTGCATCGTGGTCGAGGCGGCCGAGAACACGCCCGAGCATCGCGTTTCACCCGGCGAGCGCTATGCCAAGCGCTACGAGATCAACCTGCTGCGCTGCATCTACTGCGGGATGTGCGAGGAGGCCTGCCCCTACGACGCCATCACCATGGGCCCGCGCTACGACCTCGCGGATGATCACCCGGACAAGTTCATCGCGGTCAAAGAGGACATGCTGGAGCCGCTCTCCGCCAGCCTGCAAGACACGGCGCGGCCGTCCGGGGCCCCGTCCGCCCAAGCGGTGCCCCGCAAGTGGTAGTCGGGTTCGCCATCGTGGCGGCCTGGGAGCTGGTGACGGCAATCGGCGTGGTGGCGTTTCGAAAGCCGATGTACAACGCCCTCTCACTGGTTGCCAACATGCTCGGCCTGGCCGTGCTGTTCCTGATGTTGAACGCGCAGTTCCTCTTTGCGGCGCAGATCATCGTCTACGCCGGCGCCGTAATGGTGCTCTTCGTCTTCATCATCGCGCTCATGAACCCGCAGGCCGACATCAGTTTCCGGCCGGGTGGCACGGAGTGGATCTACGGCGTGGTCTTTGGGGTGGTCTTCGCCGCGCTGCTCGCCGCCCTGCTCTTCAACCACGGGCTGACCGGCCGGCCCGGCGCCTTCACCCCCGAGGTGATCGCCGCCGCGGGCAACGTGCAGACCATCGGCATCGCCCTCTACACCAGGTTCCTCTTCCCGGTCGAGGTGACGTCGGTGCTGCTGCTGGTGGCGGCGGTGGGCGCGGTCTACCTGGCGATGCGGAGGATCCGCTGATGCCGGTTCCCGCCTATAGCTTCCTGCTCCTGAGCGGCGCCATCTTCACCCTGGGAGCGATCGGCTTCATGGTCCGGCGCAACCCGCTGGTCGTCTTCATGTGCATCGAGCTGATGCTCAACGCCGTCAACCTGGCCTTCGCGACGATGAGCCGCTACTTGAACTCCCTCGACGGCGTGGTCTTCGCCTTCCTGGTGATCACCGTCGCGGCGGCTGAAGTGGTGGTCGGGATCGCGATCATCGTGCAGGTCTATCGGGCCGGCCGGCAGATGGATGTCGACGAGCTCGACCTCATGAAGGAGTAGGGGAGCGATGGACATCCTCGCGCCGCTGGTCCTGCTGGCGCCGCTCGCGGGGTTCCTGGTCAATGCCCTGCTCGGCCGGCTGCTGCCCCGGCGACTGGTCGGATGGGTCGGCGCGGGCAGCATCGGATTGGCCTTCGTCTTCGCTGTCGTGATCCTGTCACAGGTACTCGGCGGCCAAAAGCTCGACCAGAGCTACTTCACCTGGTGGCAGAGCGCCGACTTCAATGTCCCCTTCAATCTCTATGTCGACGCGCTCTCCACCCTGATGATCCTGGTGATCACCGGCGTCGGCTTCCTCATCCACGTCTATTCGATCGGCTACATGCGGGAGGACGCCGGCTTCTCGCGCTTCTTCGCCTACATGAACCTCTTCGTCTTCTCGATGCTCCTGCTCGTCCTCTCCGGCAACCTCGTCTGGCTGATCATCGGCTGGGCCCTGGTTGGCCTCAGTTCCTATCTGCTCATCGGCTTCTGGTTCGAGCGCCACTCGGCCGTGCTGGCGGCGCGCAAGGCCTTCGTCATGAACACCATCGGCGACGTCGGCATGGTCTTCGCCGCGTTCTTGATCTTCCTCAACCACCGGCATCTGCCTGCTTCTGCTGGTCGGAGCCGTGGCCAAATCCGCGCAGCTCCCGCTTCATACCTGGCTCCCCGACGCCATGGAAGGCCCGACGCCGGTCTCCGCCCTGATCCACGCCGCCACCATGGTGACGGCCGGGGTCTACCTGGTCGCGCGCATGCACCTGCTCTACGATTGGGCGCCGGCCGCCGCCGCCACAGTCGCCGTGATCGGCGGGCTGACCGCGCTCTTCGCGGCCACCATCGGGACCGCGCAGATCGACATCAAGCGGATCCTCGCCTACTCGACGATGAGCCAGATCGGCTACATGTTCCTGGCCGTGGGCATCGGCGCCTACACCGCCGGCATGTTCCATTTCATGACCCACGCCTTCTTCAAGGCCCTCCTCTTCCTCGCGGCCGGCAACGTCATCCACGCCTTTCACGAGGACCAGGACATCCGCCACATGGGCAACCTCCGGGCGGGATTGCCCGTGACCTTCTGGACCTTCCTGATTGGCACCCTTTCGATCAGCGGCTTCCCGATCGTGACCGCCGGCTTCTGGAGCAAGGACGAGGTCATTCGCGCGGCGCTGAGCGCCGCCGGGAGTGAGTACGTGCTCGGGATCCTGGCGCTCATCACGGCCGGGCTCACGGCCTTCTACATGTTCCGGCTCTTCATCATCGCCTTCGGTTGGGAGTGGCTGGCGCACGATGACCGTCACCTCCATGAGGCGCCTCCGGTCCAGACGATTCCGATCATCATCCTGGCGGCCGGCGCGGTCGTCGCCGGCTACATCCCGGTTGCAAGCTTCCTCTCGCCGGTCTTCGGCCAGCCGGTCGAGGTGGGCACGCTGGCGTTCTGGGGCCTGGCGGGATTGACGCTGGCCGCGTCGGCGCTCGGCTTCGGGCTGGCCTACCTGCTGTACGCGCGCCGTCCTGAGCTGGCGGTCGCCTGGCGGACCCGGATCGCTCCGATCCACGCGCTGGTCGAGCACAAGTACTACATCGACGAGCTCTACGACCGCGTCTTCGTCCGGCCCGGGCTCGCGCTTGCCCGCTTCCTGAGCGACGTGCTGGAACCACGCGTGATCGACGGCGTGGTCAATGGCGTTGCGGCCTTCTTCCTCCTGGAGGCAAACGAGTTCCGTGGCATTCAAACCGGCCGGGTACGTAGCTATGCCCTCGTGACGCTGGGCGGCGCGGTCGGCGTCCTCGTCATTGTCGCCTTGTATCTGGGGTACCTGCCCTGGAAGTTGGGCGCATGAGCTGGTACACGCTGCCTGCCAACGTGCCCTGGCTGACGCTGGTCCTGGTGGTTCCCCTGGTTGGCGCCCTCCTCATCGCCCTGACGCCCTCGCTCGCCGGGCGCGTGATCAAACAGCTCGGGATTCTGACCTCGGTGATCACGCTCGCGCTGGTGCTGGCGATCATCGGGGGATTCCAGCAGGGCGTGGGCGGCCTCCACCTCCAGTTCGAGGAGGCGCTTCGCTGGATCCCCTCACTGGGGATCAGTTATCACCTCGGGATCGACGGCTTGAGCCTCTTCCTGCTCGGCCTGAAC
>VBFX01000247.1 GCA_005889395.1 Chloroflexota bacterium | reverse complement strand
AAACGCT
The DNA here is from genome assembly GCA_005889395.1 of Chloroflexota bacterium. GTDB lineage: Bacteria > Chloroflexota > Dormibacteria > CF-121 > CF-121 > CF-13. The sequence goes on along the minus strand of VBFX01000247.1, from coordinate 5,017 downwards.
GGAATCGCCCAGGCGTCGATGCCCGCGCTCCGCAGCAGTTCCTGTCCGACGAGCGCGCCATGGTAGCTGGTCCCGGTGCCGACGAGGAAAATCCGCGACCGGCCCGATAACCGAGCGACGGCCGAAGCCGATGGTGGGTCATGGAGAAGCCGCTCCAGTGCATCCGGTTGCGATTCTATGGTCTCTTCGAGAAACGCGCCGGCGGTGGTCAGGCGGCTTCTTCCCAGGCCTTGAGGAACTGGTAGACGATCCGGCCGGTGGCGCCCCAGATGACGTCGTCGCCGACGGTGTAGTAATGAATTCGATACCGCTGCTCGCCCAAGCTGCGCGTCTCGGTCGTGTGGACCTGCGGATCCAGTAGCTGGGCGACCGGGACCACCAGCAGACTCTTCACCTCGTCCGGCGCCGGCACAAGGTCATCGATGCCGCCCTCGACCAGGCCGACCACGGGGGTGATGACAAAGCTGCTGACCGCGGTGAAGACATCGTCCAGCTCGCCGAGCACCGTCACACGCGATGGCTCGAGGCCGATCTCTTCGTAGCTTTCGCGCAGCGCCGTTTCGACCGTCTCCACGTCCGAGTCCTCGCGCTGGCCGCCCGGGAAGGAGATCTGGCCCTTGTGAGTCAGGACGGTGTCCGTGCGCCGCGTGAAGAGCACCTCGATGCCGTGGCCGCGCGCCAGCAGGGGAATCAACACCCCGGCCCGGATCAGCGGTGGCGCCGTGTCGATGCTGCGCCGAACGCGGTGCTCAAGCACCTGGCGGAGCCGCTCGAGGCGGGTGCTGGCGGCGGTCGTCAGGTCCATGCCTCGAACGAGACCGGCACCTGGTGGCCGCAATGGGTGCACACCCAGACCTGGCCTCGGCGCGTCACCTCCCGCCCGTCGTCGAGCCGGACGGACTGGTCCGGCCCGTTGATCCGCTCCCAGCGGGGCATGTGCTTGCACTGATCGCAGGTCGGCGGCGGCGGGTTGATCTTCACTCGCCTCGATTATCCCCGCTGGCGTCAGAATCAAGCCGCCGAAGCACCCGTGCGGGATTCCCGCCGACGATGACCCCGGGCGGAATGTCGTCGAAGACCACGGCGTGGATGCCGACAACCGAGTCGCGCCCGATCCGGACTCCGGGGAGGATCGAGACCTGTCCGCCGATCCAGACGTTGTCCTCGATCACCACGGGTTGGGCCCGGCCAGGGCGCCGGCGGTCGACCGGCGACTCGGAATAGGAGAGATGGTCCCGGACCTCGCAGGAGCCCAGCACGCAGTCCGCCCCAACCTCGACCCGCTCGGCGGCGACGATGGTGCAGCCGTTCAGCCGCGCGTGGCGACCAATGCGGATGACTGCCTCCGGGCGGATCGTGATGAGGCGATTGACCTCGGCGTGTGACCAGGCATTCACGTCAGCCCCGAACTCGACTCGCCCGGGACCGGAAATCCGCAGCCGGCCATTCCCCAGGAGGCGCGGTCCGAAGTGGACGTTGCGGCGCCACCGATATGGCAGGGTGGTAACCCATCCAAGAGCGTGCGCGGCGAGGTGCCTCCATTGCATAGGACGTGCGTCTACCCGGCAAAGGACGGCGCTAGGATGACGGTCATCGGCCAATCATCAGGGAAGGGAGGGTCAAGATGAAGGCGCTTGACGATTCGAAACTTCGGCGCCGCTATCGCAACGCCTACATCGCGCTCTACGTCATCGGCGGTTTGACGATGCTGCTCGGTCTCGTCACCGCACTGGGCCGGGTGGAGGTCCTGCCAGAGGTGTTCGCTGTCGAGGGCGCGATCCTGATCGTCTTCGGATATTTCACCATGCGCGGGTCATTGCTGGCGCTGGGGGTCGCCACCGGACTGTATGCGATCGATGGAGTCCTGACCGCCGCCGCCGGCAGCTATCAGGGAATTGTCATTCGGCTACTGATCCTCTACTTCTTGATCCAGGGCTTGATCGCGTTGCGCGAGCTGAAACGGCGCGAGACCACGGGTACTAGTTAACGCAGATAGACAAACTAGTGTAATATCGGCCCTGGTGCTCGCCAGGGCCCTCTCCGGGACGGTGTTCGGCCTCGATGGTGTCCGGGTTGAGGTGGAGGCGAACATCGCCGACGGCCTCCCCGGGTTCCACATCGTGGGACTCGGCGACCGCGCGCTTCAGGAAGCCCGCGAACGCGTGAAGATCGCGATCAACAACAGCGGCTTTGAGTTTCCCGGCCGCAAAGTGACGATCAACCTCGCGCCGGCGCAGCTTCCCAAAGAGGGGAGTGGCTTCGATCTGGCGATGGCCGCGGCCATCGTCAACGCCTGCGAGGAGCGTGGCCTGCCGGGCGATGCCGCCTGGCTGGGCGAGCTCGCGCTCGACGGGACGCTCCGCGCCATCCGCGGCACGCTGGCGATCGTGGCCCACCTCGACCGCCTCGGGGTGCAGCGCTTCTACGTGCCGACCGCCAATGTGGCCGAGGCGAAGATCGCCACGGGAGCGACGGTGGTGGGCGTCGACCATCTTCGGCAGCTCAAAGCCCACTGGGAGTCGGGCGCGCCGCTGCAGGCATCGTCGGTCGCCCCGCCGCCATCGGCCAATCCACCCGCTCAGGTCGACCTGGCCGATATCCATGGTCAGCCCTACGCCAAGCGCGCGCTCGAGGTCGCGGCCGCGGGCGCGCATCATCTCTTATTGGTCGGTCCGCCGGGAACGGGCAAGACGCTCCTTGCCCGGGCGCTCCCCGGGATCCTGCCCCCACTCAGCCGGCGCGAGGCCGTCGAGGTGACCTCGATCGCGTCCTGTGTTGGGATGCTGCCCGCCGGCGCCGGTCTGCTCGAGGTCCCGCCGTTTCGCGCTCCCCACCACAGCATTTCGCCGGCCGCCCTGGTCGGCGGAGGCGGGGCGGCGCCGCGACCGGGGGAAGTCACTCGTGCTCACCGCGGCGTTCTCTTCATGGATGAGATCACGGAGTTCCGCCGGGACGCCCTCGAAGCGCTGCGCCAACCGCTCGAAGAGGGACGTTTGGCGGTGGCGCGCTCCCGCGGGCATGCCGTGCTCCCAGCCCGCTTCATCCTGGTCGCCGCATCGAATCCCTGCCCCTGTGGCTTCGCGGGCGACCCGCGCCGGCTGTGCGAGTGCACACCGCTGGAGCGACAGCGCTATCGTGCCCGGCTGTCCGGTCCGATCCGGGACCGGATCGATCTGCAGGTGATGGTGCCGCGGCAGGCGGCCGGAGAGCTGCTGCGGAACGCTACGGTCGCCGAGTCCAGCGGCACGGTTCGCGAGCGGGTGATGGGCGCGCGGGCCCGCCAGCGGGAGCGCCGGCCACAGGGTCCCTGGAATGGCGCGCTGACGGGTCCGCAGCTCCGGCGGGACGCCGCGCTGGATGCCCAGGGTCAGGCGCTGCTGGAGGCGGCGGCCGAGCGGCTGCAGCTGAGCGGACGGGCGGTCCACCGGGTCCAGCGCATTGCCCGCACCATCGCGGACCTCGAGGAGCGCACCGACATCGAGCAGGCGCACGTGGCCGAGGCGCTGCAGTACCGCGAAAGCGGATGAAAGTCGTTTGGCTCGACGATCCAGGCTATCCGGCGCGGCTCAAGCAAATCCATGACCCACCGGCGCGCCTTTTCGTCAGGGGGCAGCTCCCATCTGAGCCAATGATCGCGATCGTCGGCTCGCGGCACGCGACCCCGTATGGCCGGCGCACCGCCCAGCGGCTGGGGCGCGACCTGTCGGAGGCCGGGGTGGTCGTGGTCAGCGGGCTGGCCCGTGGCATCGATGCCGCGGCGCACCGGGGCGCACTGGAAGGGAGGAGTCCAACAGTCGCTGTGATGGCCACGGGACTGGACCGGATCTATCCACCCGAACATGCCGAGCTGGCGCAAGCGATTGCCGCGTCGGGCGCTGTCATCACGGAGGCCGAGAACGGGACGCTGCCGCTGCCGGGTCGGTTTCCAGTGCGCAATCGCATCATCAGCGGCCTCAGCCTCGGTGTCGTTGTGGTTGAAGCGGCGCAGCGAAGCGGCGCGCTGATCACGGCGCGCATGGCGGGCGAGCAAGGACGCGAGGTATTTTGCGTCCCGGGGAGTATCGAGAACCCACTCACCGTCGGCGGTCATCAGCTGATCAAGGACGGCGCAAAACTCGTGCAAACCGTTGAGGACGTGCTGGAGGAATTTGCCGACCTCGCGCGCGCACGCGCGCGAGCGCAGGCGCGCGTACACGCGCACACGCGTGCGCGTACGCGCGCGGATTCAGGACCGCAAGAACCAGAACTCTTTGCCGTTTGGGAATTGCTTGATTGGGTAGAACCGCGCCATCATGATGAATTGGCGGTCATGATGAACCTTGACGTCAAGGAAGTGAGTCGGCGCTTGACATTGTTGGAAATGAGCGGCTATATAATCGGCGACTGCGGGGCGGTCACCCGCTGTTCTCCAGCCTGACATGGCAAACCCACTGATCATCGTTGAATCCCCTGCGAAGGCCAAGACGCTTGGCCGGTTTCTTGGTGCCAAGTACGACATTCGCGCGTCGATGGGTCATGTGCGCGACCTGCCGAAGAGCACGCTCGGGATCGATATCGAGCATTCCTTCAAGCCGGAATACGTGACGATCCCGGGAAAGGAATCGACGATCAAGGATTTGAAAGCCGCCGCCAAGGGCGCTTCTGAAATCCTCCTGGCATCCGACCCGGACCGCGAGGGCGAGGCGATCGCCTGGCATCTCGCTCACGTCCTCAACCTGAAGGACCCACGCCGCATCGAGTTGCACGAGATCACGCCCACGGCTGTAGAAAAGGCGCTCAATGCGTTGCGTCCGATGAATCAGGACCTCGTCGATGCGCAGCAGGCTCGCCGCGTCATCGACCGGCTCGTTGGCTACAAGCTGAGCCCCTTGCTCTGGAAAAAGATCCGAAAGGGCCTCAGCGCAGGCCGCGTGCAATCCGTCGCGGTCCGGTTGGTCTGCGAGCGGGAAGAGGAGATCGAGAAGTTCGTTCCGGTCGAGTCCTGGACCCTCGACGCGATGCTCTCCAAAATCGATCT
>VBFX01000246.1 GCA_005889395.1 Chloroflexota bacterium | reverse complement strand
CGCGGTCCCGCGCGACGTCCCGCCGATCAACCTGGTCGAGATGCAACTCAGCGGGGCCGACGTTATCCTGGTCGACGGCCTGATCGACGAGGCCGGCCGCCTTATGCATCGGCTGGCCGGCGAGCACGGATGGTTCGAGCTCAATACCTTGAAGGAGCCCTACCGGCAGGAAGGGAAGAAGACGCTCGGATTCGAGCTGGCCGAGCAGGGCGGGTGGGGAGCCTGCCTGCCGGACGTCATCGTTTTCCCCACCGGGGGCGGGACCGGGATCGTGGGGATGTGGAAGGCGTTCGATGAGCTGCGCGCGCTCGGCTGGCTCGGACCGAAGCGGCCCAGAATGGTGGTCGTGCAGTCGACGGGCTGCGCGCCGCTGGTCCGGGCGTTCGAGCAGGGCGCCGACCACGCCGAGCCGTGGGAACGAGCGGCCACGATTGCCGCGGGCATCCGGGTGCCGTCCGCGATCGGTGACTACCTCGTGCTAAAGGCGGTCCGGGCCAGCGGCGGGACGGCGGTCGCGGTTGGCGACCCCGAGATTCAAGCCGCGCAACTGGAGATGGCGCGCGAGACAGGCATCTACAGCGCCCCCGAAGGCGGCGCTACCTGGGCCGCGCTGAAGGCGCTTCGGCAGCGGGGGTTTCTCAGCGGCGAGGAGGACGTCGTGCTCTTCAACACCGCGATCGGGACGAAGTACGAACCGCCGGCGGAAACCGTTTCGCGGCGGGTGTTGTAGTAAAGACGATGCCTGGACACGGCTGGCGTTCTCGTCGCGTGGTCGTTGGGGTCGCCGGCGCCGCGATCCTGGTGGGCATATCAGCCCTGTTCATCGTTCTTGGCATCCGCAATCAACAGGCCGTAGATGCGGCGGTACTCCTGCCGATCATGCCGACGGCCGATGCGCCGTACGCATCGTCCGAGCCGACGTTCCGTATTCCGGCGACGTTCACGGCCGCTGACGACGCCAGGGCCCGGATCCCGCTGAGCCAGCCTGAGGTGCACTGGGCTTTCGCGGACGGACCGAACTTCCCTCCCCTGGTGAGCCCGTGTGGCGGCTACCTCCCCAGCGACGGCGCCCGGGTGGGCGCCCACCAGCTGGCGCTGGTGTCGCCGATGACCGTGAAGCTAAGGCGGGTGGTTCTGTACCGGGACGTAGCCTCAGCCCGTCAAGCGATGGACGAACGCCGCAGCGCGCTGCAGCAATGCGCCCGTCACGATGATGGCAATGGGATCGCAACCGTCTGGATCTGGCAGCCGCTGCAAATCGGCGACGAAGCGATGGCGGTCGGGAGCCAGCGGTATCGCGGCTCCAGCAGCTTGCCCGGTCACCAGCGCGGTGTTGTGATGCGCCAGGGCCGAACGCTGGTGACGTACTTCGACTCCGGGCAAAGCCGCGTTCCGCCGACGATTGCCGAAATCGGGCCCTACGCGACCGTGGCCAAGCCCGTGGCGACCGATCTCGCGGCCGCGTCCTGGAACCAGTAGGGACTTACGGACCCGGGAACCACTCCTTGAAGGCGGCGGCGAGCGCAGGATCGCCGTGCACCTCGACGCCGTGCTCATTCGGCTTGCCGCGACCCATCAGCACCCAGTAGAGGCCCTCGGCGGTTCCGCGCATCGCCACGTCGGCTTTCGCATGACCCGCTTCGACGACGGCATCGCCACCGTCGGCCCGGAGGACCCACTCACCCTCGCCGTCGGTGCGGTGCAGATGGAAGCTCGCCGACTTCCCCTTGTGCGGCGACCGCGAATGCAGTCGCACCATCCTGGTAAGAGCGTCGCCGACTGCCCGATCGAAGAACCAGTCCGGGGTCGGGATCGATCGGCCGATCGCCGGTGTCAGGTCATGGCCATGAATGATGTACTCGTTCAGCCGCATGCCGCGTAGGACGGGCATCGGGACCGGGCCGATCGGCATGGTGACAATCGCCTCGGGCGTGTCCTTGACGGCTTCGGCGACGGCGGCGATCGTCTGCTCAGACTCCGCATGGGCCATCTCTCTGAGCTTTGACGGCTCCCAGGTCGACACCACCTCAAACCGCCGATGGCGATCGGCGAAGTCGACCGGCAGATCCTGGCCGCGGCGCCCCTTTCCGGTGGCGTCCCAAATAAGGCCGCGTACGAGCTGATCGCCGGTCGCGACGTGGGCGACGACATTGGACGCGGACCATCCCTCGCACAAAGTTCCGTTGCCCCAACCGCCAGCGGACAGCGCATCGACCGCCTGCAGGTACCAGTTGCCCGCCTTGGCGAGCCGGCTTGGCTGTGGTTCCATCGCGATTACCTTACCGTGGCCGAGGGCTCCCCAGGGCCGAGGCTGCTCGCAGATTCGCGTGGTCCTCGACCTGTACCCCCACTGATGGGGTCGCCTTATCGCTATTCTTGGCCTCCACCTTGTGTGCTACGCTCGGTGTCACAAGTTCAGCTCTTTGTTGGGGACAAGGAGGCATGGGATGGTCCATCCGCGATTCGCGTTGGTCGCCGCATCCACCATGGTCTTGGCGGCCGCCGCATTCACAGCGAGCCTGCCGGCGCAGGCCGCGCCAGGTATCGCCTTCCAGGTACCGGTTGTGGTCGATCCGATCCATACCAACGGCGAGCCCGACATCGGGATCGATCCACAGGGCCGAGTCTTCGTCAGCGGGCCGACCGGCACCGGAACGCAGCGCAGCACCTGGTTCGGATCGGTTGACAAGGGAAAGACGTTTCGGGTGATCTCGCCTGGGCCGCCGCCCAGCGCACTTGCCGGGTTGACCGACCCACCCGGCGGCGGGGATACTGACATCAATTTCGACCGTAGCGGCAAACAGTACTTTGCGGACCTGTACGCGCTCACCTGTCTGCGCGTGGCGACGACCGGAGACGGCGGGGGAACCGTCAACCAGAATGTCTTTCCGGGTGGTTGCGCCGGCATTGCGGGCGCGGACCGGCAGTGGCTGGCCGTCTATGACCCTCCTCCCGGCACGCCCAATCAATCCGCGTACAAGGCGGCCGGCGGACCGACGCCCTTGATTTACCTCGAGTACAACAACCTCGTCGGCCCTGGTCCCAACGGTGGGGCTCAGTGGAACAAAAGCCTCGACGGCCTCACCTATATCAATGCGACGGGTGACGAGCTGCCGCCGGGCACCGGGGTTGCTTATTCGCCGTTTGGCGCGGACGGCTATCCGGCAATCGACCAGGTCAGCGGCAAGGTCTTCCAGGCGGCAGGTTGCACGACGGGAGCAGGCTGCCCGTCCAACGGGATCTATCTGAACATCGGCACGCCGGATTCCACCGGCACGCTGCACTTCCTGGACGCGACCGGCAGCGGACAGGACCTGACCCGGCTGATCAAAATCGCCGACACGCCCACCGGTTCGCCCGACACCCTATTCTCGGTGCTCTCCATGGACTCCGCCCGCAACCTCTATGTCGTTTGGACTATCAGCGCCAGCAACCCGGCCGCTCGTCAAGTGTTCGTCAGCGCCGCCAGCGCGGCCAGCGGATGGTCGAGCTGGACCCCGCCGGTACGCGTCAGCGACGCGTCGACGGGAACCGGCGATGCGGTCAACGTCTTTCCGTGGATTAAGGCCGGCGGCCCGGGTCGCGCCGATGCGGTCTGGTACGGGTCGAACATGAATGTCGACCCCAGCAGCCAGTCCGGCCAGAGCTGGAACGTCTTCATGTCCCAGGTCGTCTATCCAACCACGCCCACCGGCGCCCTGACCGGAGCGGCGCCATCCACCAGTCTCGTCAAGGTCAGCCCACACCCGATGCACTACGAGGACATCTGCCTGCAGGGAACCGGCTGCATCACCTCGCAGGGGAACCGCAACCTGGCGGACTTCTTCGTGGTCACCATCGATGCGCGCGGCGCGGCGCAGATTGTCTATGACGACACCTCCAACGGGCTGGTGCAGCCAGGGTTCACTCCTGGGAATCAGCAGCTGGTCGATCACGCCGGCGCCGGGGTGATCACGATCGCGCAGCAATCGGCCGGGCCGGGTCTGTTCGGCACCAACATCTCGGGTCCATCGAATTCTCCAGTAACGGGCCTGAGCGATGTCAGCGGCGACGCGCTGTACCCGGTGATCGGGGGTGTGAATGTTCCGGGGATGGACATCCTGTCTAGTCAGTTGAGCCTGTCGAGCCGTACCCTCACGGTCACGGCGAAGGTGGCCGACCTGACCAATCCGGCATTGACGATCGCCCGCGTTCCGGGTGCCGCCTTTGTGCAGTACGTCACTCGCTGGCAGATGGGGAACACCATCTATTACGCCGCGATGGAGAACACGGCCCTCAACCAGCCGACCTTCTTCGCCGGCAAGGCGCAGAGCGTCGACCTCTGCTCGGTATCGGCATGCTTCCCGCACGTC
>VBFX01000213.1 GCA_005889395.1 Chloroflexota bacterium | reverse complement strand
GGGATCGTCAACTCGGTCTTCTGGTCGCTGATCTTCGGCTACTTGATGCTTCTGGCGCTCACGCTCGCCATCCCTGACCTGGCGGCAACCGCGAAGAGCGGTAACCCGGTCCTCGACATCGTCAAGACCGCCCTCGGCTCGACCGGCGGCCTTCTGCTGTTCGCCGGATTCGTCATTGCGCAGGCGTTCTGCGGCCTGAGTTTCGTGAGCAAGAAGTACCGCACGCCGGCGCGCGCCATCTGGGTCGCGGCGATCATCGCCTTCATCCCAGCCCTGGCGCAGTTCCCGGTGCCGGCGGTTTACTCGATCGTGGTCTCGATCTCCGTCATCGGGCTTTACGTCTCCTACGTGATCCCGGTGCTCCTGGCGCTGATCTATCCGAAGCGGTGGACACCTGGACCCTGGAACCTCGGGCGCTACTGGCCGATCGTCGGCTGGGTCGCGGTCGTCTGGGTGGCCTTCATCAGCGTGGTGCTGATGCTCCCCGAGTACAAAGCCGATTACTCGGGCGACCTCATCGGCTGGCTTACCGCCACCGGCACGTGGGCTGGACCATCGGTCGCGATCTTCCTGGTCCTGGGTGGGCTCTACTACCTGCTCTGGGGCCGGCACCACTACACCGGCCCGATCATGATGGGCTCGGAAGACGAGATGAAGCGCATGGAGTCCGAGGTGGAGCGAGGCTCGATCTACCGCGAGCCCGGCGTTACCGAGAGGGCGCCTGCGGCGCAACCCGAGCCGCAACACGTCTGATCAAGCGATAGGCTAATGCGAGGCGCGAGCCGGGCTCGCGCCTCTGAACTCCAGGGGAGGGGAGATGGGACGACTCGACGGTAAAGTCGCGCTGATCACCGGCGCCGGCAGCGGGATGGGCCGCGTGGCGGCCCAGGCATTCGTTCGCGAAGGCGCGAAAGTGGTCGCGGCCGATGTCAACGACAAGGCCGTCCACGACACCGTCGCCAACCTCGACGGCCAGGCGGTGGCGGTGGTGGGCGACGTCACGCGCGATGCCGACGTGGCGGTCTTCGTCGAGACCGCCGTCGGCCGCTTCGGCAAGCTCGACGTCCTCTACAACAACGCCGGCATCTTCGATGAGGCCGATGAATCCGTTCTCACCACGACCGACGCGATCTGGGACCGGACGATGGCGATCAACGTCAAGGGCCTCGCCTTCTGCTGCAAGCACGGCATTCCCGAGCTGATCAAGGCCGGTGGCGGCTCCGTGATCAACATCGCCTCCTTCGTCGCCCTCGTCGGGTGCACCGTGCCCCAGGACGCCTACACCGCCAGCAAGGGGGCGGTCATCGCGCTGACCAAGTCGCTGGCCGTGCAATTCGGGCCCAAGGGCATTCGCGCCAATGCGATCTGCCCGGGACCGATCGAGACGCCCCTGATGCGCGACCTGCTGAAAGATGAAAACAAGAAACGCGTCCGGCTCAACCGGATCCCGATGGGCCGCTTCGGCCACGCCGAGGACATCGTCTCGCTCGCGATCTACCTCGCGTCCGACGAATCGACCTGGACTAACGGGGCCGCCCTTGTGGTCGACGGCGGCATCACCTCCAACTACTTCTAATGGTGACGGTGGACAGCCCCGGCCGGTTGCTGATCGGCGGCAGCTGGCGCAGCGGAGAGGACGAGGAGACCTTCGAGATCATCGAGCCCGCCACCTCGCAGGTGATGGCGACCGCCACAGTCGCCTCGCCCGCTGACGTCGACGCCGCGGTCACCGCGGCGCGAGCGGCGTTCGAGGGCGGAGCCTGGAGTGAGGCGCCCGCCAGCGTCCGGGCGACCGTGCTCTACCGGATGGCGGAGCTGATCCGGTCGGAGGTAGACCAGCTGGCCACGCTGGAGGCGCGCAACGCCGGCAAGCCGATCCGCGACGCCCGCGACGAGGTGCTGGGCGCCGCGCAGTGTTTCGAGTACTACGCCGGCGCGGCCACGCGGATCTTCGGCGAGACCATTCCCGTCACGGCGCCCGGACTCGACTTCACGCTGCGCGAGCCGGTCGGCGTGGTCGCGCTGATCGTGCCGTGGAATTTCCCGCTGACGATCGCCTCCTGGAAGGTGGCGCCCGCCCTGGCGGCGGGCAACGCCGCCATCCTGAAGCCGGCCAGCTACACGCCGCTCACCGCGCTACAACTGGGGCGAATCGCGCTCGAGGCCGGCCTCCCGGCGGGCGTGCTCAACGTGATCACCGGCCCGGGTCGCAGCACGGGCAGCGCGCTGGCCGGCCATCCGGGTGTCGACAAGATCGCCTTTACCGGCGAGACCTCGACCGGCGTCACCATCCTCCAGCTGGCGGCGCCCAACATCACGCGCGTGTCGCTCGAGCTTGGGGGGAAATCGCCCAACATCATCTTTGCGGACGCGGACCTCGAGAAGGCCGCGCCGGCCGCGGTCAACAGCGTCTTCGGCAATGCGGGCCAGGACTGCTGCGCCCGCAGCCGCGCCTTTGTCCATCGCTCGATCGCGGAGGAGTTCGACCAGCGGGTCGCGGCCGGCGCCCGCGCGCTGAACGTCGGCGATCCGCTCGACGCCCGGACGGACGTCGGTCCGCTGATCTCCATGAAGCAGCGTGCGCGGGTCCAGAACTATATCCAGCTCGGCCGGCAGGAAGGCGCTCGCTTGCTCGCAGGTGGGTCGGCGCCGGGTGGTCAGCTGGCGGCCGGTAGCTTCCTCGAGCCGACCGTGTTCGACCACGCCGAGAATCGCATGCGGATCGCACAGGAGGAGATTTTCGGCCCGGTGCTCACCATCATCCCGTTCACTGATGAGGACGAGGTCCTACGGTTGGTCAACGACACGCCCTACGGCCTCTCCGGGTCGATCTGGACGCGGGATATCGGCCGCGCGCTGCGCCTGGCCCGGGGCGTCAGGACCGGCGTGATCAGCATCAACAGCAGCCGCAGCGTTCACCAGGAAGCGCCCTTCGGCGGCTACAAGCGCAGCGGCATCGGCCGCGAACTGGGTATGCATGCGCTCCAGCTCTACACCGAAGTCAAGAACGTCTTCGTCAGTCTCGAGTAAGCAGGAGGGATTCGACATGGCGCGCACCGGCACCTCGTCGCGCGAACGATCGACCAGCACGCACGCCGACCGGACCAACGGACAGTCGCGCCGCCAGGAGAAGACCGCCAAGCTCACGCTGGAGGAATTGATCCGCCAGACCAAGGCGGGCGACGTCGACACCGTCATCATCGCCATTGCCGATCTCCAGGGACGGCTGATGGGAAAGCGGCTGACCGGCCCCTATTTCCTCGACCATGTCGATGAGGGGCTCCACGCCTGTGACTACCTGCTGGCGATGGACGTCGACAACGAACCGCTGCCGGGCTTCAAATTCAGCAACTGGGGCACCGGTTACGGCGACATGCACGGCCATCCCGACCTGTCGACGATCCGGCGGCTTCCCTGGCTGGAGAAAACGGCCCTGATCCTCTGCGACGTCGAGACGATGGACGGCAAGCCCGTGGACGTCGCGCCCCGGCAGATCCTTCGCCGGCAGGTCGCGCGCGCGCGCAAGCTGGGCTTCAATCCGAAGACCGGTTCGGAGCTCGAGTTCTATCTCTTCAAGGACAGCTACGAGCAGGCGGCGGAGAAGGACTACCGCAACTTGCAGCCCTACGGCCGCTACATTGAGGACTATCACATCCTGCAGGGCACCAAGGCCGAGTGGTTCAACCGGCTCGTTCGCAACGGGATGGAGGGGGCGGCGGTGCCGGTCGAGAACAGCAAGGGCGAGTGGGGCTTCGGGCAACAGGAGATCAACCTGCGCTTTACCGAATCACTGGAGATGGCGGACCGGCACGTCGTCTACAAGAACGGCGTCAAGGAAATCGCCGCCCTCAACCAGGTGGCCGCGACCTTCATGGCGAAGTGGACGATGGCGCAGGCGGGCAGCTCGTTCCATCTGCATTCGTCGCTCTGGGACGTCAAAAGCGACAAGGCGCTGTTCTATTCGGCGAACGGTGGTCCGCACGGCATGTCGACGCTGTTCCAGCACTACCTCGCCGGACTGATCGCGCTGGCCCGCGACTTCTCGCTCTTCTACGCGCCCTTCGTCAACTCCTACAAGCGCTACCAGGCGAGTTCCTTCGCACCCACCTCGATCGTCTGGAGCTACGACAACCGCACCTGCGGCTTCCGCATCATCGGCCACGGGCCGAGCCTGCGGGTGGAATGCCGCATTCCCGGCGCCGACGCCAATCCCTACCTGGCCTTCGCGGCGACGATCGCCGCCGGGCTGCACGGCATCGAGCACAAGCTCGCCTTGCCACCGGAGTTCCGTGGTGACGCCTACACGGCCAAGGATTTGCTACGCGTGCCGGGCAACCTGACCGAGGCGATCGATGCGCTGGAAAAGAGCCAGGTGGCGCGCGAAGCCTTCGGCGATGACGTGATCGAGCACTACCTGCACTCGGCCCGGCTCGAGCGGCAGAGCTTCGATAGCGCCGTGACCGACTGGGAGCTGCGAAGAAACTTCGAGCGAATCTAAGGCGCGATCGTCTGCCAGGCGTTGCCAGTCCATTCCCAGGCGTTGAGGCGAAGGGTGTTGTAATCGGAAGTCGCGTCTTCGAAGGCGAAGACCGCGCCGTTGTCGCCGCTCGCGCCTACGATTTTTACGTCGGCACCGGGGTGGCCGATCAGTTGCAGCCCCACCCAGTCTCGGCCGTCCCAGCTCCACGTTTGCACGGGCGCCGGCCCCAGGCTGTTGCTCGTCGTCGTGACCAGCAGCAAGCGCCCGGATATCGGGTCGGTGACGAGCGCCATGCTGTGAAAGGCGAAATCGGGCTCCTGTGCCGGCCTGAGCGGTTGCCAGGCCATACCATCCCAGTTCCAGGTCTCCGATCGGCACTCGAAGCCCGAACAATCACCGGCGATCGCGACCACCGTTCGCGTGCGCGGATCGAAGCCGATCGCGGCCACCGGGCTGGTCGGCCCGCCGGCTACGCTGCGCTGGCGCCAGCTCACCCCGTCGTAGGTCCACAGCTGGATCGGGGCCCGGAAGTGGATGTCTGACTGGACCAGCACCATCTCGTGCAAGTCGACGTCATAGGTCATGCTGCTGATGAGGCTTGCGGGTGGCGCGAGCCTACCGCGCCCAACCTCGCGCCAGGTCGATCCGTTCCAGGCCCACGTGTCCCGCAGCAGGGTTTGACCCCCGTCGGCCTGTCCGCCAAAAAGCAGCACGGCGCGCAGGCTCGGATCCCAGGCGACCGCCGCGCCCGTGCGCCGCGGCGGTGCGACCGGTGGGTGCGCCTGCGTCCACTGATGGTTCGACCAGAGCCACGTCTGCGCGCCGAAGT
>VBFX01000212.1 GCA_005889395.1 Chloroflexota bacterium | reverse complement strand
GAGCACCGCCGGGTTCTCGCGCACCGCTTTGGGTTTGCCGCTCGCGATCGCCTTCCCCTGGTGCAGCACGACCACCTCGTCGCACAGGTTCATGACGAAGCTCATGTTGTGTTCGACCAGCAGGAAGGTCACGCCTTGCCGGTTGAGCTTCCGGATGTGCTCGCTGATCCGCTCCAGCAGCGCGGGATTGACCCCGCCCGCCGGCTCGTCGAGCAGCACCAGCTCGGGCGCTGCCATCATCACCGCCGCCAGCTCGAGGAGCTTGCGCTGCCCGTAGGAGAGCGCGCCGCCCAGGGTCCCGGCGATGCGGGCGATTTCGACGAATTCCAGCATCTCCATCGCCCGCTCCCGTTCATGGCGCCACTGCCCGTGCGAAAGCACTGCCCGTAGGCCGGCGCGCCGCACCGGCACGAGCATGTTCTCCAGCGCCGTCAGCCGGGGGAAGATGCGGGCCAGCTGGAAGGTGCGGCCGATGCCCAGGCCGTAGATTCGGTCCGGGCCGAGACCCGCGATCGACCGGGATTTGAATCGCACCTCACCGGAGTCGCGCGGGATGAAGCCGGTCACCAGGTTGAAGACCGTCGTCTTCCCGGAACCGTTCGGACCGATCAGCCCGGTGATGCTCCGGTCGGCGACGGACAGCGAGCAGCCGTCGACCGCGACCACGCCGCCGAAGCGCTTGGTGAGCGCTGAGATCTCCAGCAGGCTCATCAGGACACCACCGTGCGGGCCCGCCGACGGTTGAGGAGGTCAGCGACCGATGGCACGATGCCACGCGGCAGCAGCAGGATGACCAACAGGAACACCGCCGAGTAGAACACCAGGTAGAGCCGGCTGGCGCCGAGGCGATAGGCAAATTCGAGCTGCGCCGGCTCCAGCAGCAGCGCGCCGATCACGGGACCGCTCAGGGTCCCGAGTCCGCCGAGAAACGCCATCAGCACCATCGAGATCCCGATCAGCGGATCGAACACGAATTGCGGATAGATATAGGTGACGTAATAGGCGTACACGCCGCCGATCATGCCAACCAGGGCGGCGCTAATGACGAAAGCCGTCAGCTTGAAGGCCCGCGTCGGGACGCCGACAGCCAGCGCCTTGTCCTCGTCATCACGGATGGCCAGCAGTCCCAGGCCGAACTTGGAACGCCGGATCCACCAGGAGATGAACAGCCCCAGGACCGCCAGCAGGAGCATCGCGTAGTAGTAGGGGGTGTTGAAAAAGTCGCCGCCCCAGTCGTGCGAGTACGGGAGCCCCAGCCCGCCGCCGCCTCCCGTCACCTTGACCAGGTTTTCGGCGAGCAGCTGCATCATGAACATGAAGGCGATCGTCACGATGACGAAGGTCGCGGCCCGGGTGCGCAAGGCGATCCAGCCGATGCCCACCGCCAGTAGGGCCGACAGCAGGCCGGCCACCGGGACCAGGAAAAATGGCCCGTAGCCGGGCGTGAGATTGAGGTGGACGAGCATCAAGCCGAGGCCATAGGCGCCAAAGCCGAAAAAGGCGGCATGGCCCAGCGAGATGTAGCCCGTGTAGCCGCCCATGATGTTCCAGGCCGTTGCCAGCCCGATGTACATCACGGTGAACACGGCGATGTTGGTCGTCGCCGGGTCGGGCGCAACGAGCGGCAGCAGCAGGGCTACGATCGCCAGCGCGAGCAGGCCACCGACCTTGAGGGCTGCCACACGATTCATATGCGGTCTCGGACCCGCACGCCGAACAGGCCCTGTGGGCGGAAGATCAGGACGACCACCAGGATGACGAAGAAGACGAAGGTCGCCCAGACCGGCGAGATGACGACGGCGGTGATGTCTTCGGTGACCAGCATGATGAGCGCCGCGATGATCGCACCGCGCAGGCTGCCGAGTCCGCCCAACACGATGATGGTCAGCAGCCGCGAGATCAGGTCATAGTGGCTGCCCGGGTTGAAGGCATTCGTGATGCCGAAGACGACGCCGCCCGCCGCCGCGGTGGCGACGCCGATGCCGAAGGCAATCGCCGACACCCGGTCGACGTCGACGCCAATCAGCTGCGCGGCCGTGCGGTTTGGCGATGCAGAGCAGGAAGCCGAAGACATAGACGTAGGTGATGTGAAAGCCGAAGACGGCGAAGCTGGCGGTCTCGTACCAGGCGCGCAGTTGCACGTAGTTGGTGGTGAAGACGTAGCCGAGCACCCCCTCGATGCCGAGCGCAAGGGCGTAGGTGACGAGCACCGAGAGCGCCTCGCGGTCGGTCTTGAGCGGTCTGATGAAGACGATCTGCAGGATGACGCCCAGCCCGAACATCAACGGCATCGTGATGACCAGGGTGAGGAGCGGATCCAGGTGCCATGAGCGGAAGAACGCGAAGCTCAGGTAGGCGCCAAGGATGACGAGGGCACCTTGGCCGACATTGATGATCCGCATGACGCCGAAAATCAGCGTCAGGCCCGACGCCATCAGGGCGTAGACACCGCCCGTCAGGATGCCGAGCGCCGCCGCCTCGAGAACCAACGTCATGGTGAACTACCCCACGAACTCCCTCCCCCGCTTGCGGGGGAGGGTCAGGGTGGAGGCCACCTCAGGGTACTAAGACCAGTTCGGTTTCGGGTACTCCGGCTTGGCGGCGGCGACGCTCGCCGGATAGACGAATTTCGCCGCTCCACCCTGCCATTGTTCGATGTAGACGCCCACGCCGCCCTGCGGCTTCCCGCTACTGTCGAACGACATGGGGCCCTGGACCGTGTTGTACGTCCCGGAATGCAGCGCCGTGATCAGCGCCTTGTTCTCGATGCTGTTCGCCTTCTTCGATGCCTGGTCGACCACCTGGCCGACGCTGTACGCCTCGGCAGCGTCGGCGCTGATGTCGCCCGGAGCCCCACCGTATTTGGCGACGAACTCGCTGACGAACTTATCATTGCCGTAAGCCTTGGCGTCCGGGGTCCAGCCAGCCGGGACCATGATCCCCTCGGTGTTGCCGGCGCCGACCTTGTCGGCGAAGTCCTTGCCCTGGTCGGGGCCGGTGGTTTCGATCAGCGATTTCGGGTTGTAGTGCTGCTGCTGGAAGGCCTTGACGAACGCGACGGCGTCGGGCTCCTGCGTGCCCAGGATCACGACGTCCGCGTTTGCGTGGACGACCTGCAAAGCGAGCGGTGTGAAGTCGGTCGTCTCCGCCGGGTACACCTTGTAGGAGGCGGTCGTGACGCCGCCGGCCTCGAGCAGGGCCTTGGCCTTGTCGACCTGTGGCTGGGTGAAGGGATCATCCTGCGTCGCGTAGGCCGCCGTCTTCGGCTTCTGGCCGCTGGGGAGCGACAGCAGCCACTTCGTGTAGCTGACCAGGTTGTCCTCCACGGCGGCTGGCTGCACGAAGAAGATGGAATGCAGGCCGCGCGTGAAGACCTTGGGTCCACCGCCGGCCGGCTCCGGGAAGGCATAGCCGTAGCGGTCAGTCACGGTCGACGCCGGGATCGTCAGCAGTGAGCTGAAGGGGCCGAAGACCAGCGCCACCTTGTCCTGGGTGATCAGCGTCTGGTAGTTCGTGACGACCTGCTGCGTGCTGCTGGCGTCGTCCACGTATTTCATGGTGACTTTGTGCCCGAGCAGCCCGCCGTTCTTATTGATGTCCTGCGCCCACAGGTCATAGCCCTGCACGAGCGCTTTCCCGTCACCCGAGAAGTCGCCGCTCAGCGAGACGGATACCCCGATGGTGATCGGAGCGGCCGACCCCGGCGTCGTGGAGCTGCCCCCACAAGCCGCCAACAGCAGGCCAAGGCCCAAGCATGTGAACGATAGGGGCTTGCGCATACTCCCTCCTTGATCTGGACAAACGATTGCCCTAATGTTAAACAGGCACGAAAACGATGTCAATCTACTTCCACCCATGCCCGTCACGCTGAAGCAGCTCGCCGACCGGGTCGGCGTCCATCCCTCGACCATCTCCCGGGTGGCCAACAACGACCCCGGCTTGCGCATCTCCCCGGCGACCCGCAGCCGGATCGAGGCGTTGTTGCGCGAGACCGAATACCGGCCGAACGGGATCGCCCGCGGCCTCAAGCTGCAGCAGACGCTGGCGCTGGCGGTGGTCATCCCGGACGTGACCAATCCCCTGTTCGCCGCCCTCTTTCGCGGAGTGGAAGACGGCGCCTCCCCGCGCGGCTACAATGTCGTGCTCTGCAACACCGACGGCAGCCCGGACCGGCAACGCTCACACCTGGCGAGCCTCACCGCGCGGCGGGTCGACGGCGTCATCCTGGCCAGTACCTTTCTGCGCGATCCGTCCGTTCGCTGGCTGCGTCAGCAACGCATCCCCCACGTCCTGGTCAACCGGTTTAGCGACGACGGCCTCGATCCCTTCGTTGGCTCGGATGACGTCATGGGCGCGAAGGTCGCCACCCAGCACCTCTACGCCCTGGGGCACCGGCGCATCGCGCATCTCGCCGGGCAGCCGACCGTCAGCACCGGCGTCCTTCGCCGGCGCGGCTACCTGGCCGCCCTCGCCGAGGCGGGCGTCAAAGCGGACCCGAAGCTGGTCGTCGAGTCGGGCTATGTCGAGGACGGCGGCGCCCGCGGCACCGAGCGATTGCTGTCGATGCGGGACCGGCCCACGGCGATCTTCGCGGTCAACGACATGGCGGCGGTGGGCGCCCACAGCGTCGCCCGTCGGCTCGGCCTACGCATTCCCGATGATCTGGCGGTGGTCGGCTACAACAACATTCCGCTGGCCGGTCGGTTGATCCCCGGATTGACTACCGTCCATGTCCCGGCGCACGAGTTCGGGATTATGGCCACCCGGCTGCTGCTCGAGCAGATCGAAAGCGGTCAGCGGCCGGCGCGCCAGGTCGTCTTCCAGCCGCAGCTGGTCGTGCGCGGATCCACCGTGGTCGGGGCCGACGTGGAGTTGGCGCCCGCGGCGCTGATGCAGGAGTAGACGGTTTGACAGTGAAAATAGCGGCTGGTATGGTAAGCAAACGTTTGCGCAAGTGGGGGGAACGGGGAGGGTATCGATGACCAAACATTCGCCGAACAGCCACCGTTTGGGCTGGATCGGCACCGGGCGGATGGGCGCCGCGCTCGTGACCCGACTGCTGCGGCGCGGCGTGGACGTCACCGTATATAACCGCACCCGCGCCAAGACTGAATCACTGGCGAAGCTGGGCGCGCACGTCGTCAGCCGGCCGGTCGACCTCGCCGACCGCGACATCGTCATCACCACCGTCTCCGACTCGAAGGACTTCGTCGAGGTGGTGGCCGGCCCGCACGGCCTGCTCTCCGACGGGACACGCGCGCCATCGCTCCTGATCGACGCGTCGACAGTGTCGATGGAGGTTTCCGCCGAGATGCGGGCAACCGCGCTGCGGCTGGGGACGGCGTTGCTGGCTGCGCCGGTCAGTGGCAACCCCAATGTGGCTCGCGCCGGCCGGCTCGCCCTGGCGGTCTCGGGACCGCGCGACGCCTACGAGACAGCGCTGCCGTACCTGCAGATGCTCGGCGCCCGGGTCACCTACGTCGGCGAGGGCGAGGCCGCGCGCCTGGTCAAGATCTGCCACAACCTGGTGCTCGGGGTCGTAACCCAGATCCTGGCGGAGACCACGGTGCTCGCCGAGCGCGGCGGCATCGCGCGCGCCGACTACCTGGACTTCATCAACGGCAGCGTGTTGGGATCGACCTTCAGCCAGTACAAGACGCCCGCCTTCGTCAACCTGGATTTCACCCCGACCTTCACCGGCCATCTGCTGCGCAAGGATTTCGAGCTGGGGCTGGGCGCGGCCGGCCAGCTGAAGGTTCCGGTGCCGGTCTCGTCCCTGGTTCACGAGATCATCGTCAAGCTGATCGACGCCGGCCTGGGCGATGGCGACTTCGCGGCGCTGCTCGAGCTCGAGGCCCGGGCGGCCAATCTCAATTTGGCCCCGGACGCGCGTCCGGTCTCCGACGGGCTCAGCCCCGAAAATAGCGACCATGGCGCGGCCTGAGTTCACGGTCACGTCCGTCCCGGCACCCGGACGCATGCACGTCGATTGGGAGGAACGTGTCGATTTCCGGCGGCTGCACACCTATCGCCTGGGCCGCGCCCAGCAGGCGATCGTGAACGCCGGGCTCGGCGCCGTACTCGTCTTCGACATGAACAACATCCGCTACCTGACCAGCACCACCATCGGCGAGTGGGCGCGCGACAAGGTCGCGCGCTTCGCCCTGCTGACCCGCGGCGGCGACCCGATCCTGTGGGATTTTGGGTCGGCGGCGAAGGCACACCGTTTGCACGCGCCGTGGCTCAAGCCGGAGAACTCCCGCGCCGGCATGACCGGCCTGCGCGGCTCGGTTGCGCCCGAGGTCGGCCTGTCGGACGACGTCGCTCGGACCGTCAAGGAGATCATGCGTGGGCAGGGGGTCGCCAACGAGCCGCTCGGGGTCGACATCGCCGAGATGCCAATGGTCTTTGCCTTGCAGAACTGCGGCATCAAGGTGGTCGACGCCCAGCAGGCGATGCTCGACGCCCGCATGATCAAGTCGCAGGACGAGATCATTCTCCTGAGCATGTCCGCGGCGCTCGTCGATGGCGTCTACCAGACGATCTACGAAGCGCTCAAGCCCGGCATCCGCGAGAACGAGATCGTGGCCATCGCGAACAAGCAGCTGTACGACATGGGCTCGGACGACGTCGAGGCCATCAACGCGGTGTCGGGCGAGCGCTGCAGCCCGCATCCGCACGTGTTCTCTGATCGGCTGATCCGGCCCGGCGACCAGGCCTTCTTCGACATCATCCAGTCCTACAACGGCTACCGCACCTGCTACTACCGAACGTTTAACGTCGGCCGTGCTACCCAGAGCCAGCACGACGCCTACAAGAAGGCACGCGAATGGATCGATGCCGGCATCGACATGGTCAAGCCCGGCATCACAACCGACATGATCGCCAAAGCCTGGCCCAAAGCCCAGGATTTCGGCTTCGACAGCGAGATGGAGGCGTTTGGCTTGCAGTTCGGGCACGGCCTGGGCCTGGCGTTGCACGAGCGGCCCATCATCAGCCGGCTCAACTCGATCGACCACCCGGTCGAGCTGAAGGAAGGCATGGTCTTCGCGCTCGAGACCTACTGCCCGGCCTCAGACGGCCATTCGGCGGCCCGCATCGAGGAGGAAATCGTGGT
>VBFX01000211.1 GCA_005889395.1 Chloroflexota bacterium | reverse complement strand
GAGTTCGGCACCGGGGCGGTCAAGGTGACGCCCGGCCACGACGTCACCGACTACGACATTGGTGAGCGGCACCACCTGCCGGTCCTGAGCATCCTGACCCTGGACGGCCGGATGAACATCCCGGAGGTCCCGCAACTCCACGGCCTGACGGTGCCCGCGGCACGTGAGCGCATCGTCGAGATGTTGCGGTCCGAGGGCGCGCTGCAGAAGATC
Source organism: Chloroflexota bacterium (assembly GCA_005889395.1). GTDB lineage: Bacteria > Chloroflexota > Dormibacteria > CF-121 > CF-121 > CF-13. The sequence goes on along the minus strand of VBFX01000211.1, from coordinate 6,281 downwards.
GAGCCGTACCGCCACTCGGTGGGCCACTGCGATCGCTGCGGGGCCGTCATCGAGCCGATCGTCTCGGCGCAGTGGTGGGTGCGGATGAAACCGCTTGCGGAGCCGGCGATCGCGGTGGCAGAGAGCGACGATGTGCGCTTCCACCCTGAGCGCTGGCGCGAGCAGTACCTGCGGTGGATGCGCAATATCCGCGACTGGAATATTTCCCGTCAGCTCTGGCTGGGCCACCGAATCCCGGTGTGGACATGCGCCAACGGCCACGCCGTCGCCTATCTCAAGGACCCGCAGCAATGCGAGCAATGCGGCGACCGGCACCTGGCGCAGGACCCCGACGTGCTCGACACCTGGTTCTCCTCATCGCTCTGGCCCTTCGTCACGCTCGGGTGGCCCACCGACACTAAAGACCTGCGCCGCTTCTATCCGACGCAGGTGCTCGATACTGCCCGCGACATCCTCTACCTCTGGGTGGCCCGCATGGTCTTCATGAGCCTGCACTTCCTGCATGTCGTGCCCTTCTCGGATGTCTTGATTCACGGTACGGTGCTGGCGCCCGATGGTCGGCGGATGAGCAAGTCGCTGGGCACCGGAGTCGACCCACTGGACATGATCGAGCGGTACGGCGCGGATGCGACCCGCGCGTGGACCGCCTACTTCGGCACCAGTGGACAGGACATCCGCTTTTCCGAGGAGAAGATCAGGTCCTATCAGCTCTTTGCCAACAAGCTCTGGAATGCGACGCGCCTGCTGCTGGCGAAATTGCCGGAGGCCGCGTCGCTGATGCCGATCGACGAAGCGACGCTCGAGCCCGCGGACACATGGATCCTGGGGCGGCTCAGCGCTGTCACACGGCTGGTCACCGAATCATTCCAGCGGTTCGAGTTTGGTCCGGCGATCGATGTGCTCTATGAGTTCAGCTGGCACGAGTTCGCCGACGATTACCTGGAGCTGATCAAGCCCCGGCTGCAGGCATGCCGTTCGTGACGGAAGAGCTCTGGCAGCGGCTGCCGCACGAAGGCGAGACGATCATGTACGCGGCCTGGCCGTTGCCCGACGAAACGATCGAGGATCGGGGGCTGATGGAGGAGATGGCGCATCTGCTCGACGTGGTCAGGGAGGTTCGCAATCTGCGCCAGGGATCCGAGCAGAAGGCGCGCCGGCTGCCCGCTGAGGTCACGTCGGCGCGGCGGCTGCTAACTGAGCCGGTTGGACGCGCCTACCTCGCCACGCTGGCCGGGCTCGAGCTCAATGGCAAGCTGCCGCAGGACATGCCACAGTCGGTGGTGGTCGTCGGCAATACGACCGTGCGGCTCGGCCTTCCCGGTGATGGCGGGGCCGAAAAGCAGCGCCACCAGGGGGAGCTGCAGAGGAAACTGCGCGAGATCGAGTCGATCGAGGCGAAGCTGAACAACCCCGACTTCACGGGGAAAGCCCCAGCGGCGGTCGTCGAGCGGGAACGGGTCCGTCTCACCCAGGCCCGGCAGGCCGCGGAGCGGCTCCAGACGCTCCTTGACTCCTGAACCGGCCTGTAGCCCCGCCGCCTCGTCGAGCCCGACGCCGGCCACTTCACCAGGGGCGACCACAACGCGGACCTCTTCCAACTGCTGCCTCCCCGTGCGCCTCAACTTCGCAGGAGGAGCCTGGAGCGTGAACGGGCCAGTCAGTAATGGCTGGTTTACTCGACGGCTCGATTTCCGTTCGGAACCGGGAATCCCGTAGCCCACCCGATGCCGCCGGTATTTCCCGGAAGGTCCGGTATTAGGGTAAGGTAGCGGGAGTCAAATTCTGTGATTCGTGAGGAGGCGCCTTGCCGAATCTAACGTCGCTGAAACCACTGCTCTTCATCGTCGTCTTCTACCTGCTGGCGTTCTGGCTCAGCCTCTCGTACTGGGCCTTCCGCGATGCGCGGGAGCGCTCGAACAGCGTGCTGTTCCACGTATTCGCCACCGGCCTCTCCCTGGTGCTGCCGATTTTCGGCCTCTTCATCTACATGATCATTCGGCCTCCGCTGACGATGGCGGAACGGCGCGCTCTGGAGCTCGAGACCCAGGCACTCGCCGAGCCCGGCGGCCCGGCACGCGAGCTGCGCCCCTGCCCCAGCTGCGGGGAGCCGATCGATTCCCAGTACGTCCTCTGCCCGCATTGCAAGACGCAGTTCAGCAAGCTCTGCCCGCGGTGCAACAAACAGCTCAAGCTGGGTTGGAGCGTGTGCCCCTACTGCGCCGAAGAAGTCCCGCTCCAGGGTGGAGCTGTCCCCACGCCACACATCGCTCGCTAGTTACCTCGAGCTAGGTCGAACATGCCGCTTGCGGCGCAGGCGCTGCTTCCATTTCTTGCGCTGCTGGGTGCGGCGGCCATTGTTCAACGACGACCGCGCCGAGCGTCAAACGGCTGGATCGCCGTCGGCGCAACCGGCGTGGCCGGGATCATCGCCATGGTCGAGTTGCTGCGCCTGGCGCCCGGCGAGCACGTCGATGTACCCTACCTGACGACCGTCCCCTACGCCGACCTCGCCATCCGGCTCGACGGTCTGTCGCTGGCATTTGCCACCGTCACGCTGATCACCGCCGCGTTGCTCATGCTGGCGCGCCTGCGACTCCACGGCGATCGACGGGACCCGTGGTTTGGCTGGCTACTGACCGCTGCCGCCACGTGCGCGGTGATCTTCGCCCACAACCTGCTGCTCGTATACATCGCCCTGCAGCTGCTGACCCTCGCCTGGACGGGGGCGCTGGACGAGACCGCGCGGCGGCGTCGCGCGATTCGCCTCAGCGTCCAGGTCGCGGACATCGGGCTGCTGCTCGCCGCGGCCAGTGCGATTCAATCCGTCGGAACCAGCGCCTTCTCGGGCGTGCCATCTGATACCTTCGCGCTCCCCGCCTTTGTCCTCGTCCTGCTGCCGGTCGTGGCGCGGGTCGGGGCCCTGGCGGTCAGCGCGGGGGGACCGCAGGCAACCGTGGCCTTCGAGCCGGCCATCGTCTGGGTCGCGCCCGCAGGGTACCTGTTCATGCGCATGCTGGCGCTGATGGGCGGCCGACTTCCTGACCGGCCGACGGCGGTCGTCCTTTTCGCGGCCGCGACGCTGGTGGCGCTGGCCATGGCCGGGCTCGCGCTCTTCGAGCGCTCCGGCGCGCGCCGCGTCCCACTGCTCCTGGTGGCCCAGGCCGCGCTCGCGCTGGCGCTCTCGACCGGCGCCGATCCGCTGATGACGGTGGCCTGCACCTGGCTCTGGCTCCTGCTGGTGCCGCTCGCAGGGCTTGCCAGCGTCCGGGTTGCCGCTCGGTCGACGCCCGAGGTTCTGACCCAGGTGAACCTCGCCATGATCCCGGGGAGCACCGCGTTCGTCGGCCTCTGGCTGGGCGGCCTGGCGCTGAATGCCCGCGGGCTCGTCTTCGGCATCATCCCGGTCGGAATCGCGGTCGCACTGTCGGCGATCGCCGCGCTCGGCCGTCTCAAGCGGCCGCGATCTCTGCAGGTGGATCCCCCCACGGTCTGGGCCGCGGGACTCCTGCTGATGGCCGCCTTTCCCATTGTCGTGATGGGCCGTCTCGTGGTGCCCGCGGCAGCGACCGTTCGACTGGTTCCGGGTAGCACGGTCGCGACCAGCCCATTCGGGATCGTCGCCGGCGGCCGCCCCTGGCCGGCCCTGGTCGTGTCGCTGGTGGTGGGGCTCGCGCTGGGGCTCGCCACGTGGCGGCTGCGCCTGCGAGCCCCCACCCTTCCCTCCCCGGCACGCGGAGGAGGCAAACGGCTGATTGAGCGCTTGCGGGGTTGGAGATTGCCCGGGGCTGCGTTGCCGACGATGCCGACATGGGGGCGATTCGTGTTGTGGGGCGCCTTTGCCGTCGCGGTGTACAACGTCCTGACGCGGCCATGATCCTCTACATCCCGGCGGCGCTATTTTTCGTGGGCCTGCTGCTGGCGTTTGGCAGCGCCGGGCGACGACGCCAGGCAGCCACCATCGCCACCCTGCTCGCGGCCGCGTGGTCACTCGCCTTGCTGGTCGACCCCGGATCGGTGGCATGGGCGATCGGGCCGATCGGCGCATCCCTGCTCCTGGCGCGCCCCGGGGAGCGGGTCAACTCGAGCTTCGAGGGACTGACCCGACGGGTCGCTACCATCGCGGTGGCGCTGCTGCTCGCGCTCTTGCTCGCCGCGCGGCTGCCGGTCGGCGAGAACCCGCTGCTGCTCAGCGCCGTGCCCTGGTTCCTCGGCGCACTCGGGGCCGCCTGGTTTGCGAGCCCGATCGACCATCTCGAGCGTCTGCAGGGCCAGGTCCTCATGGTGGCGGCCGCGTCGGCGGTGATCCTCGCCGCCGTCCCGGCCGGACCCGTGACCGCGAGCCTGGCGGGAGCCATGGCCCTGATGCCGATTGCCGGCGAACGCTGGCGCCTGCCAGGCCCGCTCCAGCTTCCGGTGAGCGTGACCCTGCTGGGGCTGGCGGCCGTCGCGGTGGTCGCGGCGGGAGTCGGCACGTCGATCGCCCGCATCGTCCTCTTCGATTTTTCGGTTGACGTGAGCGGGGTGATCCTGCTGGCCAGCGCCGTGCTGCTCGTCGCCGGCGCCGCCCTCACGCCCATCGGGTCCGAGTGGACGGCGCTGTTGGGAGTCCTGGTCGTTAGCGCGTCGGCACCCAGTCTGCGGTGGGCGGCGCTCGGGGCATTGATCGCGGTCGCAACGGTACTCACGAAGGAGGGGGAGCACCTGGCGTGGATCGCCTTCGGCGTGCTTGGCCTGACACCGGTACTCCAGGGGGTGGCGACCTCGACGTCCACGTCGACCGTCCGCGTGCAGGCCGTGGCACTGGCGCTCGGCCTGGTCCTCATCGTGCTGGCCGCGCGGGCGGGGGTGATCCGCGTCCTGGTGCTCCCCACGGCGGGGTTTGTGGTCATCCTCGCTCTGGCGGCGGTGACCTCGCCCAATCTCGTTCGGTTGCAGTGGATCACCGCGCTGGGCGCCGTGCTCCTGGTGGCGCGGATGGTGGTCGCCTGGCTCATCGACCGCAGCGGCCGTCCGGCGATCGTCCGCGATCAGCTGCTTTTTGCCCTGCTCTTACTCGGGATCAGCGCGCGTGACTCGCTCGGGCTCGGCGCGCTGGCCGCCGCACTCCTTCTCATCGACCTCGCCATCGTTCGGATCGAGGTGATGCCGGAGCGATGGTCTGGCACGGCAGCCCGGCTGGTGCTCCTCGCCCGATCCAACTGGCCGCCGGCGGTAACCTTCGCCGGCGCATCGATGGCGGTCATCGCCGCGCTTCAAGCGAGCCTCGCCCTGGGCGTGCTGGCGGCGCTCGTCCTCGCCGGGCTGCAGCTGGCGCCGCTGTTCGACGGCCACGCGTTGGCGCCATCGCCCGAGCGGCCGCGCTCGCCACTCGGATGGGCCGTTCCCGCCGTGTCGATCGCCTGCGGTGTCGCGCCCGCCCTGCTGCTGCGCTTGCTCCGTCTCTGATCGCCGAGAGGTTTTCGTGCGACCCATCGTGCTGGCGTCGACATCCCCGAGGCGGATCGAGATTCTCACGCAATCGGGCGTTGCGTTTCGGGCCGTGGCGCCTGGAATCGATGAGTCGCCACCCGCGCCGCTTGGACCATTGCGCCACGTAGCCTGGGCCGCGGCCGCGAAGGCGTACGCGGTCGCCAACCGGACGCCAGGTGCGATCGTGGTCGGCGCCGACACCGAGGTGGTCCTTAAGCGGCGCATCTATGGGAAGCCGGGCGACCGCCGCCAGGCAGCCGCCTTCCTGCGCTCACTCTCCGGGCGACGGCACCAGGTCTATACGGCGGTGCATGTGATCGACCGCCGCTCCGGATGCGAGGCGCATGGAATTTCGCGCACGGACGTCACCATGCGTGAACTTTCCTCGAGGGTGATCGCGGCTTACGTCCGGACGGGCGAAGCGCAGGATAAGGCCGGTGCCTACGCTATACAGGGCGAGGGCCACCGGCTGGTCAAATCGATCCGCGGGCCCTACGACAACGTCGTTGGGATGCCGATGCGCCTGCTGACGCGCTTGCTGGGCCAATGCGGGATCCCGCTTCCGTTGAAGAATCCGGATGGGCCCACAGTCACTCAGAAACGTCTCAAACGCTCTCGCCGTCAGCCTGCTGCTGAGCCCAGTAGCGCTGGCCGCATGCACTGGTAGCGAAACCTCGCACCTCGTCATCACGCAGACCACCGACGCCCCAGCCGGCGCCGACCACAAAGGGCACGTGTCGCCTGGCATCTTCACCGGGCTCACCCTCTCGATCCGCAACACCGGTGCCGGAGCGGCCCGCGGCGTCGTCGTC
>VBFX01000210.1 GCA_005889395.1 Chloroflexota bacterium | reverse complement strand
AACTGGAAGACGGCGGCACCGCCTGGGATGGCGCCACGGCGCGGATCCGGGCCTCGGATGCCTTTTCGATCCAGCACATCACGGACGAAATGGAACGCCGGCAGCTGCCGGAGCTCTTCGCCGGGATCGCGCGCCGGCCGCCGGATTTCGAGGTCCGGCTGCTGCTGCCTTATGCGCTCGCGAGCGCGTTTTACATGCGCCTGCACGGAAAGCCACCCCACGCCTTCGCCGCCTGAGGCCTGAGCGGCGATCCCGTCTACGCGGCGCCCGCCGAGACGTCCCGGTGACGGTCCTGGGTGAACCGCCGGTAGGACCGGTCGCCGATCCATTGCGTCGGCGGCGCGGCAAACCATTTCGCCATATCATTCAGCGGCCCCGCGTACTCCGAACGCAGCCGGGCGAACGCCGTCCACGAGTCGTCGGACGCCTTGAGGGTATAGCCGACCGCGGCCAGGCGCTGGCGTGCCTCATCGAACTCGTATCGCTCGACCCCGGGCTCGTGGTCCTGTTGGATTTGAAAGTAACGGGCCAGATCTTCGACCGTATGACGGCCAATCGCGTACATGATCTGCGCCGGGCCGCGAGGGATATCGATGACGGTGGTCAGCACCAGGGTCGCCGCATCCAGCACCGCTCCTAGCGCGCTGATCCAGGACTCGTTGTCGTGGCTGGAGCGAAAATAGGCGAGCAGTGGATAGGCCATGTGGCTGTCGAGCACTTCGGCCGCCCATTTCTCCCACTCCACGAAAATGCGGCCCATGTCGTCCTTCAGCCCGAGCTTCGACGCGGCTTCCAGCATGCTGACACCCGAGGGCGGCGCACCGCCCCGCGCATCGAGTGTGACGACCAGGACCTCTCGTCGCTGGAACGAGGCGTACAGAGAAAAAATAAAGCTGATGGCGAGCGCGATCAATCCAAGCCCGGCGACGGCGGCCATGATCGAGACCAGCCGCGCCAACCACGAGTGCGCCACGATGTCGCCGTAGCCGATCGTCAGTAGCGAGGTCCCGGCGTAGTACATCGCCATCGGCAGGCTTTCCAGCGGGGGACGGGTCTGCGTGCGGAGCGCGTACAGCATCAGGCCGAAGCCGAGGATCAAGCCCGCAATCCAGACGAGAAGCAGCCCGATAAGGACGCGTGGCGCAAACGTGCCGAGCATGCGCTCGCGTTTATCGGGAGCCGCTCTCAACCCCAGCGCCCGCCAGGCCCGCCAGCTGCCTCGGATCACGAGCCGGGTCAGGCGAAATCTTCTCCATGGCGATGGGCGCGGTACGACCACGGACTCGAACACGTCGTTGAGCACGAAAAAGACGATGACCCCCCCGGCGACGAACTCGATGATCTCGATGATCTCGATCATCCGACCATCAGATTAGCCGGTGTGCCGGGACAGGGACTCGAACCCTGACGCCCTTACGGGCAGGCGATTTTAAGTCGCCAACGTCTACCCATTCCGTCATCCCGGCGCGAGCAACATTGTAGGGCGCGTCCTCTTGTTTTCTCGCGCCGTCTGCGATAGGCTGCCTGACCTGCATGGGACGGTCTGCACTACGGCTGCTGGTCGTCGTGATGGTGATCGCGGCGTTGAGCAGCACGCTGGGCTCGGCGGCGCCGGCCCCGCCCTCCAGAACGGTCGCAACTCCCAGATTGCTGGCCGCCTCGACGCCGGTCGACCAGGTCGATCCCAGGCCGCCGCGCATCCTGCAAGCCACGCGGTCACCGGGGCCGTCGCCGATTCCCCCGCTGCCCGCCGCGGTTGCTCGGCCGCGTCCGACGCTGCGACCAATCCCAACGCCGGCGATCGATGCGCAGGAGGTCGCCCTCGTCAACCTCGACACCGGGCGTTTTCTGTGGCAATCGAACGGCCGGGCCGCGTGGGCACCGGCCAGCCTGACCAAGATTTTCACCGCCATGGTCGCGGTCGACCTGATGGGGATGAACACGCTGGTCACGGTGCCGGACGCCATCCGTCAGCTGCCCGCCGACTCCACCTTCATGGGACTGACCCCCGGGGAGCGAATCTCGGTGCGCGAGCTCTTATACGGCGTGTTCCTCAACTCGGGAAATGACGCGGCGGAAACGCTTGCCTCGGCCGCCACCTCACGCGCGACGTTCATCGCCGACATGAACGCCAAGGCCGCGCGCCTCGGGCTCCGCACGACGCACTTCCTCAACCCAACCGGCCTGGACGCCTCCGGCCATTACTCCTCAGCCGATGACCTGGCCAGCGCCACCATTTACCTGGAGTCGCATTACCCTGGCCTGGTCGGCATCGCCGCGACACCCGCGATTGCGATCGCGGCAACGGCGACGCACAAGGCCTACGCGCTGGTCAACCTCGACAAGTTGCTGCATACCTATCCGGGTGCGTATGGCTTGAAAACCGGATGGACCGAGCTGGCGCTGGGGTGTTTGATCACCACCTCGAGTCGCGGTGGCCACCGCCTGCTGGGCGTCTTGCTGGGCGCTCCGAACGGCACCGCCTACGCGCAGATGCCGAAAGTGCTCGACTACGGATTCGAGCTACTGGGCGTCCTCCCTCGACCAGCCGGAACGTAGCGACCGGCGACCGGTTCGAGTAGGCAGCGGGCCACTCACATTTCCTCCAGCCAGAATGGCATGCGGGGATCGCTGTAGCGCGTTACCGTGGGGGTGTCGTAAACGTCTCTGCCAATCGTCCTAGCAGCGTGATCGCCCGCCGCATCCTCGTCACCACCGTCGTTGGCCTGCTCGCCGCCGGCATCGTCGTCGTGGTGACCCATCCCGGCCTTGCGACCCGGGTAATAGCGCTCGAGGCCGGCATCCAGCAGACGATCGGCGTGGAGCTTGCCGTTGCCGGGGTCTATCTCGAGGAGACGGGCATCCCCATGCCCGTGCCCTCCGAGGTCGGCATCGGGTATCTCGGCCAGCGCATGACGGTGAGTCCCGTGGCCCTTGGCGCAACCTGGTTCGGACTCACGCTGCTGATCGTGCTCGGATCGACGAACCTGTATGCGGCATCACGCCGCTTTGGGCCAGCGCTCGTTGGTGGGCGCCTCGGAAGGGCGCTGCACCTGACGCCATCCGGGGTTGCCCGGGCCCAGCGCTGGCTTCAGCGCTGGGGTCCCCTGGCGATCGGGCTCTCGCGCTATCTCCCGGGCTTGCGCTGGGGCATGGCGGTGGCCTGCGGCACCCTGGGGGTGGGCTACCGCACCTTCTGGATGAGCACGGCGATTTCAGCCGCGGTGTGGGCAGGCGGGCTGCTCACGCTGGGCGTCACGGTGGGCGACGCGGTCGGCCGCGTGCTGGGCGAGCATGCCTGGATCGGGCTGCTCCTGCCGCTTCCCGCCGTGGCCGTCCTGAGCACCGGGCTCGTTCGCCTGGTGATCACGGCACGAGCGACGACCTCCCCTTCGGCTACACCCTCGATCTAGCCGCCGCCGGCCGCATCCAGGTCGCCACCAGCGCCAGGATCCAGAGCGGGATCAGTAAGAGTCCGAGCCACCAGCCGCCGATAAAGATCCCAACGATGAACACGATCAGGGCGACGATCGGGGTGATGACGAGGATCGCGGCACCAATGCCGGCGCTCGCCCACGGTTGCGCCCGCTCGATGTCGATCGCGCGGGTGCTCAAGCCGGGAAAGAGGAAGATCAAGAGCAGGCCGAGGGCGAAGATCCCGATCAACGCTCGCAGCCACCCGAGAAAACCATTGCCGGCGCCGCCGCCTCGGTCGCTGGGCGTATGCCGTGTGGTCGTGCCGGCAACACGCGCGCCGTTGACGAGCTGGACCGAATTGTTGCTCGTGTAGTCCAGGTTGCCGCCGACCTGCGCCCCATCGAGCTTGAGATGGTCGACCCGGCCGCGCACGTCGCCCCCAACGCGATTCCGTAGCGTCAGACTGCCCGATGACATCTGGACCCGTCGGGCGATCGGGGCGGAGACCGTCGCGGTACCTCCGGCCACGACCAGGTCGCGGCCGATGGTAGCGCCGGATCCAACGTCGATCGTGCCGGCGGTCACGACGAGGTCGTGCGCGACCGGTCCGTTCACGGTGATGTTGCCACCGGCGGCGATGATGCTGCCGCCCACGTGGCCGGTGACGTTGATGGTGCCGCCGCCGAGGATCAGATCGCGGGTGATGGTGCCGGACACCGTGATCGTGCCGCCACCGGCGATGACGCTGCCGTTGACCGTCCCACTGATGCTGACCGTACCGGCGCCCGCGTAGATGTCATCGTTGACCGTCTCACCGGGTGGGACCGTGACGTCGGAGCCCTGGCGAAGATCGGCGGCCGCGGCCTGCAGCGGCAGCCAGGCGAACAATACCGCGACCATGATCGATGCGCCGAACGCCACCAGCGCGCGGCGGTACATCGCGTGTGTGCGTGCCATCCCATGCCCTCCTGTCGCCGCAGCGACCTGGTTGCATTCTCGCACCGTCGCGACCGTCAGGGGTGAAAGCGAGCTCAGGCGGAGCGGCGAAGACTCCAGATAGCGATGCTATCCCACCGCCGCCGTGGGGACTTCTTCGCTGCTGGCCTGTGGCTGCGGCTTGCGCGAACGCAGCGGGACATCGGGCATGAACAGCGAGATGACCAGCGCCCCCGCCGTGAGGATGACCGAGATCAGGAACACGTCGTGCAGGGTGAGGGCCAGCGCCTGACGGACGGCGTGCATCGCCTGGTCGAAGAGGGGCGCCAGCGGCGCCGGAAGCTTAGCCTTGGCCGCCGCGATCCGCGCCGGATCCAGTAGGGCATTGGGATTGCTGGCTGAGCTTCCCATGACGTTCTTGAATGCCGGTGGCAGGTTGACCTTCGCGATCTGGGCGCTGATCGCGCCGGGAAGCCGCTGGGCCAGGATGCTCCCCAGCACGGCGGAGCTCACGGTTCCGCCGACGTTGCGCCAGAACTGGATCTGGCTGGTGCCGACGCCGAGGTACCGCTGCGGCAGGGCGCTCTGCACGGCGTTGATGTAGAGCGGCATGGTCACGCCGAGCCCGAGCCCGACAAG
>VBFX01000209.1 GCA_005889395.1 Chloroflexota bacterium | reverse complement strand
GCCGCCTGGATGATCGTCGACCTGGCCCTGGCGTTTCTCGCCGGCCTGCTGTCGTTCGCCTCGACCTGCGTCCTCCCCCTGGTCCCCGCCTATGTCGCCTACATGGGTGCCGCTTCGAACGGCACCGCGACCACCCCCCGCCCGCAGCTCAAGGTGCTGGGCAACGCGGCGCTGTTCGTCGCCGGCTTCGCCACGGCGTTCGTGGCGCTGGGCGCATCCTTTGGCCTGATCGGAGCGGACCTGAAAGCCTACCGCCCGCTGCTGCTGCAAATTGCCGGCGCCGCGCTGGTCCTGATCGGGATCGCCCTGCTGACGCTAGGCCGCATACCCGGACTGATGGGCGAAAAGCGCTTCGACATCGCTCACCGGTTGCCGCGCGCGCCCTGGGCATCGTACGTGATCGGCCTTGCCTTCGCCATCGGCTGGACCCCCTGCGTCGGCCCGATCCTGGCGGCCATCCTGCTCCGCGCCGGCAGCACCGGGACGGCGGCGCAGGGCGCGTTGCTGCTGGCGGTCTACTCCGCCGGCCTCGGCTTGCCTTTCCTGCTCGCCGCCGGCCTTTCCGGGATGCTGAGCCGCCTGCTCGCGCGAGTGCGCGGCGCCTACGCCGTGCTCAACGCGGTCGCGGCGGTCTTCCTGATCGGCATGGGTCTGCTGATCTTCTCGAACCGGCTGACGGTCTTCAACGACTTCTTCCCGGTCGTGGCCGTCACGACCCCCTTCGACTCCCATTTCGATAGCGGCAACCCGACGCCCGCGCCCCACGGACCCGTGCAGGTCGGCAAGCCGGCGCCGGACTTCACCCTGATCGACATCGACGGCCATCGGCTGTCGTTGTCGCAGCTGAAGGGAAAGCCGGTCCTGATCAGCTTTTGGGCGACCTGGTGTGTTCCCTGCCGCGATGAGCTTCCCTTGATCCGCGACGAATACCTGGCGCATCGAGCGGAGGGATTTACCGTGATCGCGATCAACTTCGGTGACGAGTCGTCTGACACCGTCCGCAAGTTCTGGAGCAACTACAAGCTGCAGCCGGCGCCGTTTCTCGATCCCGATGGAAGCGTCGCCGCCAACTATGGCGTCGCGCTGAACAACACCGGGTTACCCGTCAGCGTTCTGGTTGCTCGCGACGGCATCATCAGCAGCTACGAGCCGTTTCCACTGACAAAGGATTTCATCGACGCCGCGCTGGCGAAGGTTCTCTAGTGCCGCAGCCCACCGAGACTGGCACGTGGTCGGGTCGGGGCCTCTGGCGCTATCGAACCGACCTGGCGGTTCGCGGCGATCCCGTGACCCTCGGCGAAGGCGCGACCCCGCTCCTGCCCCACGGAAAATACCTCCTGAAAATGGAGGGCATCTCGCCGACCGGATCATTCAAGGATCGTGGGGCGGCCACCGCCATTACCGCGGCCCGGGCGGCCGGCGCGCGCACGGTGATCGAGGACTCGTCAGGTAATGCGGGCACCGCGATCGCCGCGTACGCGGCGGCCGCCGGTCTTCGAGCGCGCATCTTCGCGCCGGACGACATCGTGGCGGCCAAGGCTCGCGCGATCGAGGTGCTGGGGGCGGAGCTCATCAAAGTGTCGGGACCGCGATCCAGCGACCACCGCTGTAGCGGACAGCGTTGTAGCTCCGTTCCGCGCGGGTCGGTTCGGGAATGCGGATGCCGTCGGCGATCGATGGTTGCCGCACCACCGGCGCCGGCCGCCCGAGCGATGCGCCGCGCACCAGCGGCGCGCAGGCGTCCGATTGCACGCCGTGCAGCCGGGGCGCGCGCTCCATCCGGCCGGAAGCGACCAGGTCGGCGAAGCCCATCGCCATTCCGATCAGCACGGTTCCCTGGCCGACCGGCGTGATTACATCGCGCAGCTGGTCGCCCACCTCCTCGAACAGTTCGTACGCGATCGTCTTGGTCCCTTCGAGAAAGGCATCGTCGCGCGCATGGCCAGCGTCATAGGCATCTCTGGCCGCGGCGACCGCCGCCTCGGTGACGGCCGAGCGCGGTCCTGACACTTTGATGAGCTCCGCCCCCAGCACCTCGATCGCGCGAGCCTTGGCCGCCACGATGTCGTCCGGCGCGAAGATGCGCGCTCGAAGACCGGCGGCCGCCGCGTACGCGGCGATCGCGGTGCCCGCATTACCTGACCGCGTACGAACTGTTCGAGGAGGTGGGCGACCAGCTGCGCGATGTAATCACGCCGGTCGGCCAGGGAACCGTGCTGATCGGAATGGCGATGGGCTTCGCCGACCTGGTCGCTTCCGGCCGGATGGAGCGCGCGCCCCGGCTGCACGGCGTGCAATCGGACGCCTGCGCGCCGCTGGTGCGCGGCGCATCGCTCGGGCGGCCGGCGCCGGTGGTGCGGCAACCATCGATCGCCGACGGCATCCGCATTCCCGAACCGACCCGCGCGGAACGGAGCTACAACGCTGTCCGCTACAGCGGTGGTCGCTGGATCGCGGTCCCGGATGAGGCGATCGAACGCGCCTGGCGGCAGGCGGCTTCGCAGGGATTGCTGATGGAGCCGACGTCAGCCGCGGCCATCGCCGGCGCCCGGGTGCTCAATTTGCCGCCCGGCGCCGTCCTGATCATCACCGGCTCCGGGCTCAAGGCGATCGACCGCTACTGAGCGTCGGCGGGCCGCCGCCAGCGTGTGCGGATCGTAGGCCAGCGCCAGTCGCGCCCCCCACAAATCGATGTGATAACCGGGCAGCCGTCGGCGGCCCTTTCGCGGCATGTCGATGTCGGGGAGCGATTTGACCTCGAGCGCACGGTGAGGGATCGCCTTGCTGACGGCCCAGGCGAGCAGGCGCTCGGGGTCGGAGCTGACCACCTTGCCGTACCATCCGGGTCCGAAGCGGGCATGCTCGAGGTACACGAGCGGGGCCAGCCACAAGCCACCGGCCAGCGCGTGACGGAACCCATCCGCCCGCCGGGCGAAGGCGCGGGGGGTCTCAGGCGGCACGGACGAGGAAGCGGGCGGGGTCGAAGGCATCGAGGTGGAGTCGCGGTCCGCGGCGCAGCAGCAGATCGGCGATCACTTCGCCAGTGATCGGCGCCAGCAGGATGCCGGCGCGGAAGTGGCCCGCGGCAATCGTCACGCCACGCCATCCGGGGAGGCGCCCCAGCAGTGGAAGCCCATCCGAGGTTGCCGGACGCAGCCCGGCCCACGCGGAAACGAACGTGGCATCGGCCAGCCGCGGCGTGAGGCGCGGGACCGTCGCGAGCAGTCCCGCGATGCCGGCTGCTGTCGGACGCGCGTCGTATCCGGCCTCCTCCACGGTAGTTCCCACGTAGGTCGATCCATCCGGCTTGGCCAGGATGTATCCCTCGAGGGAGCTCACCACGTTCCGAAGCGCGGTCGCGGTGCTGCGCAATGCCACCATCTGACCCCGTACCGGCCGAACCGGGATGGGCGCGTGCAACGCGCCCGACCACGCCGATGCCCAGGCGCCGTTCGCGATCACGACATCGCCGGCCTGCACGGCTTCGTCCCCGATCGCCACGCCAATGACCCGGTCTCCGTCCGTCAAGAGCCGGTCGATCGCGGCGCCCTCCCGCAGGACAGCTCCGAGGTCGACCGCGGCTCGCGCCAGCGCCCGAGCCAGGTCCCGCGGCATCAGTTGCCGATTGTCCGGGTAGTACAGAGCCCCGTGGATGTCGGGGTTCAGCATCGGCTCGAGATCCAGCGCCGCGCTGCGATCGACCCAGGCGACCGCCACGCCGTGTTCGACCTGCCAGGCTCGGTGCGCCCGCAGCTGCGGCTCCTCGTCGTCCCGCAGCGCCAGGTGCAACAGCGGAGCCGCACGATAGCCGATGTCCATGCCGGTGCGGTCGAGGAGCTCCGTCGCCAGCGCCGGGAAAAGGCGCGCACTCTCCGCCTCGAGCGCGGAGACAGAGCTGGGGGTGTTGCGATCCGGGTTGATCTGGATCATGCCGGCGGACGCGCCGGTGGCCCCGCCCCCGACCTGCGCGCGCTCGAAGACCATCACCTTCACCCCGGCCTTCGCCAGCTGGTAGGCAATCGCGGTGCCGATCGCACCGGCGCCGACGACGATGACGTCCGGGCTCACAGGCCCGATCTTAATCCCCGTTCGCCGGCGGGGCGCTTAGTCGATCAGGCGGCGCAGCCGCAGGTCTTCGCTCGCCCGGGCTTCCTGGTAGAGCGCGCAGGTCGCCATCTTGCCCAGGCAGGGCGGCGACGGCCATTTGACGACCCCATGGAAGCGGTGGACCTTACGGTCGACGTGGCAATCGGCCTGGAAGACCTTGAAAAAGGCGGTCCGCTTACGGAGGATTTGCTCGAGATAGGGACAGTGCATAGCAGGGAAAAAGTGATACTCCAAGGCTAACACGATTCTGGCTTCGTGGCGCCGTCAGTCGACCTCTTCAAGGCTAGCAACGCTGCGTCCACAATCTTCCAGCCTCCTGCTACCGACCCGTTACACTCAGCCGTGGCGCATGTTCGGATCGGGATCTCAAACGTAATACCTATGAGGGAAACTGGTTTCTGGCGGTCCCCGTCCATGCTGTCCACCTGGTGGCGACGGCGCCGACCAACGCTTGCGCAACCTGGGGAGAAACAGCGCCGGTTGGTCTTTGTCCTGGGGGGTGGCGGCAGCCGCGGCGCCTGCAGCGTGGGCGTATTGAAGGCCCTGCTCGAGGCCGGCATCAAGCCGGACGGCCTGGTCGGTTGCAGTTCGGGCGCCTTCAACGCGGTCGCGTTGGCGGCCAAGCCCGACCTCGAAACGATCGATCAGCTCGCCCAGGTCTGGCGCTCGATCCGCAACCGCGACCTCTTTGACCGCAACCCACTGCGCATGGCA
>VBFX01000208.1 GCA_005889395.1 Chloroflexota bacterium | reverse complement strand
TGCTGGAGTTGAGTAGCTTTCAGCTGGAGTCGATCACGACGCCGCGCCTGAACATCGGCGTGGTGCTCAACGTGACGCCCGACCATCTCGACCGGCACAAGTCATTCGCCCACTACGTCGAGATCAAGGCCCGCGCCGTTGCCTTCAT
The DNA here is from genome assembly GCA_005889395.1 of Chloroflexota bacterium. Lineage (GTDB taxonomy): Bacteria > Chloroflexota > Dormibacteria > CF-121 > CF-121 > CF-13. Next base: position 9,933 of record VBFX01000208.1, on the reverse strand, counting down.
GCAACCCGAGGACCATGCCGTGCTCAACGTCGACGACCCGGCCTGCGCCGGGATGCGACCCAAGACTCGCGGCCAGGTGCTGGCCTTCGGTCTGCGCCAACCGGTCGACCGTGGCGTCACCCTGGCGGATGGCTGGATCACGATCGCCCATGCGGCGGTGAAGCGCCAGGTACTGCCGGCCGCGGAGGTTCCGCTGCCGGGCGAGCACAAGAGCGCGCGGCGGACCTCGCCGACGCGGTGCGAAGGGCCGCGCTGCTGGCACCACCCGGATCCGTCGTCCTGCTGTCGCCGGCATTCACCAGCTATGACATGTTCCGGGATTACGAGGACCGGGGCCGGCGCTTCAAAGCCATCGTGCTGATCGCCGGCGGCCGCAACAAGGGGATCGAGATCGAGCCGCTGGCGCGGGCGATCGCCGGACGGGTGTCCGCGCTGGTGACGATCGGGGAGACCGGCGAAGAGCTGGCCCGCCAGGCGCGGCAGGCCGGTCTGCCCAAGGTCGAGCGCGCGGCGGACCTCGCCGACGCGGTGCGAAGGGCCGCGCTGCTGGCACCACCCGGATCCGTCGTCCTGCTGTCGCCGGCATTCACCAGCTATGACATGTTCCGGGATTACGAGGACCGGGGCCGGCGCTTCAAAGCCATCGTGCTCGCGGAGCTCGGCCCTTGAGGGCGCGCGCCGCGCTCGAGCTGCCGGCCGCCCGCCGGACACTGGCGTCGACACGCCTGTGGCGTCGCGGCGACCGGGCCATGGTGCTCGCCGTCGGGGCGCTGACCGCCTTCGGGCTGGTGATGGTCTTCTCCGCCTCCGAGGTGCAGGGCTGGTTGTGGTTCCACAACGCGGCCTACTACTTCGAGCGGCAGCTCCTCTGGCTGGCGCTCGGCGTCGTGCTGCTGTGGGTGGCGGCCCACATCGACTATCACCGGCTCCGGCCGCTCGCCTGGCCGCTGGCGGGCGTGACCCTGGTTCTCATGGTGCTCGTGCTCCTCCCACATTTCGGTGTCGAGGTCAATGGGGCCCGGCGCTGGTTGCGGCTGGGGCCGATGCAGATGCAGCCGGCCGAACTGGCCAAGGTCGCCAGCATCATCTTCATGGCGCTCTGGTTGGAGCGCCATCGGGAACGGATCGGGTCGCTCGAAGACGGCGTCGTGCCCTTCCTGGCGCTGCTGGCGCTCGTGACCATCCTCGTCATCCTCGAGCGAGACCTGGGTACCACGCTGATCGTGGCCGCCATCCTGCTCGCCCAGTTCCTGGTCGCGGGTGGACGAAAACGGCACGTCCTCTTGCTGCTCCTGATCGTCGGGCTCTGCCTCTATGTCTTCATCCGGATGGAGCCGTACCGATTGCATCGCATCCTGGCATTCGTCGACCCCTGGGCGGATCCCCTCAACACCGGGTTTCAGGCGATCCAATCGGTGGTCGCGCTCGGCTCGGGTGGTCTCACGGGTCTCGGCCTTGGCCATAGCATTCAGAAATATCAATGGCTGCCGTTCGCGCACACGGACTTCATCTTTGCCATCGTGGGAGAGGAGACCGGCCTGGTCGGCACCACGCTCGTGCTCGCGCTCTTCGGACTCTTCACCTATCGCGGCTACCGGGTGGCCCTCAAGGCGCCCGATGCGTTCGGCTCCCTACTCGCTTGCGGCGTTACGACCTGGATCGCCTTCCAGGCGCTCGTCAACATCGCCGCCGTGACCGTGACGCTGCCGACGACCGGCATACCGCTTCCGTTCATCAGCTACGGCGGCTCCTCACTCGCGATCACGCTGCTGGCGGTCGGCATACTGATGAACGTCTCGACTCAGAGCGAGAAGGTGGGATGGATACGGCATGCGAGTATTGATCTCGGGCGGCGGCACGGGCGGACACTTGTTCCCGGCGATCGCCGTCGCGCAGGCGCTGTCGCGGAAAGAACCTGACGCCGCCGTCCTGTTCGCGGGGCGGCGCGAGGGGATCGAGGCGAGGACGGTTGCCGCTTACGGGATGCCCTTCGCCGCCATCCCCGCCGCGCCCTTCTACACCGAGCAGCTGTGGCGCAACTGGACGCTGCCGGTGGTCCTGGGGGCGGCGCTCTATCAATCCTGGCGGCTGCTCGATCGGTTCAAGCCGGACGTCGTCCTCGGGACGGGCGGCTACGTCAGCGTTCCGCTCATCACCGCGGCCGGCCTCGCTCGCGTGCCGATCGTCCTCCAGGAGCAGAACCTGATGCCGGGGCGCGCGACCCGAGTCCTCGCCCGTTTCGCCCGGACGGTTGCGACCGCCTATCCAGAATCCTCGCGTTTCCTGCGTGCAGCGACGACGGTGGTGACGGGCACACCGGTGCGCACGGAATTCTGGCGTCGAAGGGACGACTTCCCGGCGCAGCCGCGCGCCATCCTGGTGCTGGGCGGCAGCCAGGGGGCGCATCGCCTCAACCAGGCGCTGGCGGACATTCTGCCCTGGCTTTTGGATCGCCCCGACCTCGCGATCATGCACCAGACGGGCCCGCGCGAGATCGATGCCATGCAGGCGGTCAAGGCTGCCCTGCCCGCCCCGGCGGCGGCGCGCTACCAACCGTTCGCCTTCGCCAGTGACCTCGCCGACCGGATCCGCGTCGCCGACCTGATCATCAGCCGGGCCGGCGCCAGCACGCTGAGCGAGGTGAGCGCCATCGGCGTCCCCATGATCCTGGTCCCGTATCCATACGCTGGCGGCCACCAACGCCTGAACGTCAACCCCTACGCGTCGGCCGGCGCCGCCATCGTGATCCCGGACGAGGAGGTCGCCGGGCGGCTCCGCGGCGTGCTGACGTCGGTTATCAACGATGCCGCCCGATATCGCAAGATGGTCGAGGCCATGCGAGGATTGGGACGGCCGTACGCCGCCGAAGAGGTCGTGAGGCTCCTCCACGAGGCGGCCCGGCGCCACTGATGCGAATCCACTTCATCGGCATCTGCGGGTACGCGGTCTCGGGGCTGGCGCTCGTTGCCAAACAGCTCGGCAACGAGGTCACCGGCTCCGACGAGGACGCCTATCCGCCGACGACCGACATGCTGACGCAGGTCGGCATCAAGTGGGTCGACGGTCACGCGTCCGGTAACGTCATGCGCTGGGGGAAGCCGGACCTCGTGGTCCAGGGGAACCAGGTGCGCGACGGCAATCCGGAAACCGAGGCGGCGCGACGGCACCAGATCCGCCTCGTCAGCGAGGCCGAGTACTGGGGCGAGCTGACCACGGACCGCTTTCGCATCGTGGTGGCCGGCTCGGCGGGGAAGACCACGACCGCCAGCCTGATCGCCTGGATCCTCCGGATGGCCGGGCGCAACCCCGGGTTCCGCCTGGGCATGACCGCGCGCGACCTCGGCACCGCGGCGGCCTGGGGCAGCGGGCGGGAGTTCGTGTTCGAGGGCGACGAGTACACCTCCGCGGTCTTCGATCGCAAGCCCAAGTTCCTTCACTTCGCACCGCAGCTGGCGGTGCTCACCAACATCGATTGGGACCACCCCGACGTCTTTCCCGATCCCGCGGCTTATGAGGCGGTCTTTCGCCAGCTGCTCGAGTATCTCGGCCCGGAGGACCGCCTGATCGCCAACTCGGACGATCCGACCGTCCGCCGGCTGCTCAGCCGCACGCGGGCCAACGTCGAGACCTTCGGTCTTCGCGGCGGCGCCGTCTGGCAGGGGCGCGACGTGCAGATCGATGGAGATGGGATGCGTTTCACCGCCTGGCACGAGGGGAAGGTCCTCGCCGTCGTGACCACCAGGCTGCCGGGCGAGCACAACGCCGCGAACGCCCTGGCGGCGCTCGCCACCGCCGTTCGTGTCGGCGTGCCGGTTTCCGCCGCGGTCGAAGCGATCGGTCGGTTTCAGGGCGTCGGCCGTCGTTTCGAGGTCCGCGGCCAGGTTCGCGGCGTCACCCTCGTCGACGACTACGCGCACAACCCCGCCAAGGTGCGCGCCACGCTGCAGGCGGCGCGGGACCGCTTTCACCCCGGGCGCGTGCTGGCCTGCTTCGTGCCGCACACCTATTCGCGCACGCGGAGCCTGATGGACGCCTACGCCGACGCCTTTAGCGGTTGCGCCCTGGTCGTCATCGGCCCGATCGAGCCCGCTCGCGAGCGTCACCTCGCTCACACGGTCAGCTCGCAGGACCTCGCCCGGGTCATCCGCGGTGTCGACGACGTGGTCACGGTGGACTCAGCCCGCTCCGCCGCGTACAAGCTTGCGTCGGCGGCGCGTCCTGGCGATGTCATCGTCTATATGTCGGTACGCGGTTTCGACGACGTGATCGCCAAAACCGCCGAGGTGCTGGAGCGCTCACCGGTTGCCTGATGCCTGGGTGGCGGCGGTCCCGGGCGCGCGAGAACATGAGCCGCTCAGTCCGCACAGCTGGTATGGGATCGGCGGGCGGGCGCGCTATTTTCTCGCACTCGAGGACGGCGCGGCCCTTGCCGATTTGATCGCCCGCCTCACCAACGAGCGCGTGCCATACCTCGTCATCGGCGCCGCAACCAACACGCTCTTCGCCGCCGAGGAGTTGCCCGGATTGACGATCAAGCTGGCCACGTCGCGGCTCGCGGTCGAGGGCAGTCGGGTCACCGCCTCGGCGGGCTACCTGATGCCCAAGCTGGCCGCCGATACCGCCAAGAAAGGACGAACCGGCCTCGAGTTCGGCGCCGGGGTGCCCGGCATGGTCGGCGGATCGGTGGTCGGCAATACCGACGTCATCGATCCGCAGGGGCGCCTACACACGCTGTCGGCGGCGGATTGCCGCCTCGCCTACCGGGACTCGATCTTGAAATCCGCAAAGGCGGGATGGGTCGTCTTGTCCGCGACGTTCGAGACGGCGGAGGACGATCCGTCGCGCATCCGCGACCGCATCAAGGAGGTGCAACGGCACCGGCGCCAGACGCAGCCGATCGAGAGGCGGAGCCTGGGGAGCACCTTCAAGAATCCGCCCGGCGACGCGGCCGGACGCCTGATCGATGTCTGCGGCCTCAAGGGGCGCCGGATCGGCGGCGCGCAGATCTCGGAAAAGCACGCGAACTTTATCGTCAACCTGGGGGGAGCGAGCGCGGATGACGTGCTAGCCTTAATGGCCGAGATGCGGAATCGCGTCTTCGAACGGTTCGGCATCGAGCTCGAACCGGAGGTCCGCGTCATCGGCCGGGCGCCAGGCCAATGAGCGTGCTGCGCATCGGAGTCCTCTTCGGTGGACGGTCGACGGAGCACGAGGTCTCCATCCTTTCCGCCCAGTCGATCATCACCGCGATGGATCCGCAACGGTTCGAGCCGGTGCCGCTCTACATCGACAAGAACGGGCGCTGGCTGGTGGGCGGGACACTCAAGCGGCTGGTGGGCGAGGGCGCCACCGGCGAGTACGTGTACCTACCGCCGGACCCGACGCAGCACTCGCTGGTGCCCGCACAGGATGGGGTTGGCCAGCCACCCTCGTTGCCGCCGCTCGACGTGATCTTTCCCGTGTTCCACGGGCTCAACGGCGAGGACGGAACGATCCAGGGGGTCCTGGAGCTCGCCAACCTCCCCTATGTCGGCGCCGGCGTCCTCGGCTCGGCGCTCGGCCTCGACAAGATCTACATGAAACGCGCCTTTACGGCCGCCGGCCTGCCCATCGTCGACTATCTCCCGATCACCCGGCGGCAGTATGAGCAGGACCCGAGCGCCTTCATCGCCCTGGTCGAAGAACGCCTTGGCTATCCGTGCTTCTCGAAGTTCGCCAACTCGGGCTCGAGTGTCGGGACCACCAAGGCCCACAACCGCACCGAGCTCGTCACCGGCCTGCGCCTCGCCTCGAGCTTCGATCGCAAGCTGCTGGTCGAGCGGGCGGTCGAGGCGCGCGAGCTGGAGGTCAGCGTCCTCGGCAACGATGAGCCACAGGCGTCGGTCGTCGGGGAAGTCGTGCCGGCGCACGAGTTCTACGACTACGACGCGAAATACCTGGACGAAGGTTCGCGGCTGCTCATCCCGGCGCCGATCGACGCCGCCGTCGCCGAGGAGGTTCGAGAGCTGGCGGTGCGCGCCTTCCAGGCGGTCGACGCGGCAGGTATGGCGCGGGTGGACTTTTTCCTGGAGCGCAAGAGCGGCCGCGTCCTGTTGAACGAACTGAACACGATCCCGGGCTTCACCCGCATCAGCATGTATCCAAAACTCTGGGAAGCTTCGGGCCTGTCCTACCCCACGTTGATCGCGCGGCTCATCGACCTCGCCATCGAACGCTTCAACGACAAACAGCGCTCGCAGACCGCCATCGACACCAGGCTGCTCGAGCATGGGACGGACGTATGACCGTTGGGACGATCGAAAAGCGCCGGCGCCGGAGCACGCCGGCGCCGGCCAAGCCCATCGCATCGGGGCGCGGATGGCTGTGGGCCATGGTGCAGATCGCCCTCGTCGGTGGCGAGATCTTCGCCCTGCTCTTCCTGCTGGCGCAGCCTGCCTTTCGCCCACGACACGTGGAGGTCCTCGGCGTAAAGCACTTAACCGCCGCGCAGGTTACGGATGTGCTGAATCTGCCCCCTGACCGCAACCTCTTCCTGCTCAGCCAGGCGGACCTGGCGAACCGGCTGCAGGCGCTGCCCTGGGTGCGTTCGGCCCGCGTAAGCCTCGCCCTTCCCGACCGGGTCTCCGTCAGCGTCACCGAGTGGACGCCGTCGGCCGTCCTCCAGGTGGGGGAGGCGACCTATTACCTCAATGACCTGGGCGAGGTCCTCGACCCGGCCGTGGAGGCGAAAAGCCTGACGGTCATCAACCGGCCCGAATTCGGGCCGGCCAGAGACGGCCGGCGCGCCGTTGACAGCGACCTCCTCCCGATGCTGATCCGGCTGCGCACCGGTTTCAGCTCCGCCTTCAAAATCTCGGTGACGTCGTTTCGGCTGGACACTCGTGAAGTCCTGACGGCCCAGACCGATCGCGGATGGACCATCATCTTCGGGCAGATGGTCACCGGCGACGATCGCGCCAGCCTGGAGCCGAAGCTCGCGGCACTGCGCGCGCTGAGCAGCCGGATCGACCTCGTCTCGGCGCCGATCCAGTACATCAACCTCGAGAATGCGCGCGCGCCCGCCGTGCAGATGCGAGCCCACAGGTGAGGCTTCCGGCGAGGGGATCTCGCGAGGCGCTCTGGCTGGTGGCGGCGGTCTTCATCTTCGGCACGGTCGGTATCGTGCTCGGGCTCAATTCGCCGGTGCAAATCCCGGCAGGCTACGCGCGCTACACCGCCGTCATGATCCTCGCCGCGCTCGACTCCGTGCTGGGAGCGGTCAAAGCCTGGCTGAACGGAAACTTCGAGAACAAAGTCTTCATCTCCGGGCTGCTCGTCAACTCGCTCGCGGCGGGTGCGCTGACCTACCTGGGCGATAAGCTCGGCGTCGAGTTGTATTTCGCCGCGATCGTCGCCTTCGGTGTGCGAATCTTTGACAACCTGGCAGTCATCCGGAGGCACCTGCTCTAGCACCACCACGAAAAACCTGTGGATAAGTCGCGGCCGGTTGTGTTGTCACGGCGGCGGGACCACACTATAATGGGCTTGCCAGTTCCAGCCAACGTTCCAGGAAAGGTTTTTGCCTCGTTCTAAATACGTCACAGCACTCGATATCGGCACAACCAAGATCTGCTGCGTCGTCGGCGAGCCGACGGAGCGCGGCCTCAACATCGTCGGTTTCGGTGAGGCGTCTTCCGAGGGTCTCCGTCGCGGCGTGGTCGTCAACATGGAGAAGACCGTCAGGGGCATCAGCCACGCGGTCGATGCCGCGCAGCGAATGTGCGGCCACAAGGTCGAGTCCGCCTTCGTGGGCTTGGCCGGCACGCACGTCCTGAGCCAGAACAGCCGCGGCATGATCGCGGTCGCCCGTTCCGACCGTGAGATCGGGCACGAGGACGTCAGCCGGGTGATCGACGCCGCGCGCGCGGTCTCGGTGCCCAATGATCGCGAGATCATCCACGTGGTCCCGCGCGGCTTCATCGTCGACGGTCAGGAAGGGGTGCGAGACGCGGTGGGGATGTCCGGCGCCCGGCTCGAAGTCGAGACCCACATCATCACCGGCTCGTTGACCGCGGTGCAGAACGTCGTCAAGTGCGTCCACCAGGCGGGCATGAGCGTCGAGGATCTGGTGGTGCAGGTGCTCGCCTCCGCCGAAGCCGTGCTCAACGACAACGAGCTCGACCTGGGCGTGGCGCTGGTCGATGTCGGTGGCGGGACGACGGACGTCGCGCTTTTCACCGACGGCAGCGTCGTGCACACCGCGGCGCTCCCCGTGGGCGCGACGCATGTCACGAACGACATCGCCATCGGGCTGCGCACGACCCTCACCGAGGCCGAGATGTTGAAGGTCAACTACGGGCATGCGATCCCCGCCTGTATCCCCAAAGAAGAAATGGTCGAGTTGCATCAGATCGGGCAGGATCGGGTCCAGGTCGTGCCGCGCCGGCACCTGGCGGAGATCATCGCACCGCGCGCCCGCGAGATCCTCGACATGGTGCGCCTCGAGATGCGCCGTGGCGGGCACGACGGGTTTCTGCCCGGGGGCGTCGTCTTCACCGGCGGCGGCTGTCGCCTGCTCGGTTTCACGGAGGCCGCGCAGTCGCTGCTCGACCTTCCGGTGCGGATTGGCGCGCCCGCGCAGACGATCGGCATGAGCGACCAGGTGAGCGGACCGGCCTACGCCACCGCCGTGGGACTGCTGCGCTGGGGAACCAAACTTCGGCACCACGGCAACGGCCACGCGCCCGTTGGCGCGGGCGCATCGGCGGTGTACGCGCGAACCGTTCGTTGGATCAAGGATTTCTTCTAGAGGAAGGAGGCCGATATGAACATCGACGATCAGCTTCGAATGAAGGGCCTCGCCTCACGGCCCGTGATCCCTGGTGATTACGGTGGAGGTCAGGGACCGCGGGTGTCGGCGGAACGGTTCGTCAGAGCGCGCCTGGAGCGCGATAAGGAGGAAGCCATGCGCGATGTCGACCGGACCCTGGAGGGGAACGCCCGTATCAAAGTTGTCGGTATCGGTGGTGGCGGCAGCAACGCCGTCAACCGCATGATCCGGTCGAAGCTCCGCGGCGTCGAGTTCATCGCCATCAATACCGACCTGCAGGCACTCGCCCATTCGGAAGCGCAGACCAAGATGAATATCGGCAAGAAGCTCACTCGCGGCCTGGGCGCGGGCGGCAATCCGACGATCGGCCGCGAGGCGGCGGAGGAGAGCCAGCAAGAACTCTCTGAACTGTTGCAGGGTGCCGACATGGTATTCCTCACCGCCGGCATGGGCGGCGGGACGGGATCCGGCGCGGCACCGGTCGTCGCGGAGATCGCGCGCAACAACGGCGCGCTCACCATCGGCGTCGTGACCAAGCCCTTTACCTTCGAGGGCTCGCGCCGGCGAGCGATCGCCGAAGAGTCGGCGACCACGCTGCGGGAAAAGGTCGACACCCTGATCATCATTCCGAACCAGCGGCTGCTGGACGTTACCGACAAGAAGGTGCCGTTCACGGAAGCGCTGAAGATCGCGGACGATGTGCTGCGCCAGGGCGTCCAGGGCATTTCCGACCTGATCGTCCAGCCCGGGTTGATCAACCTGGACTTCGCCGATGTCAAGGCGGTCATGTCCGGACAGGGCGCCGCCCTGATGGGGATCGGCTTCGGGAGCGGCGATCAGCGTGCGGCCGACGCCGCCCGCGATGCCGTCGCCAGCCCTCTGCTGGAGACCTCGATCGACGGGGCGCGCGGCATCCTCTTCAACATCACCGGCGGCACCGACCTCACGTTGCACGAGGTCAACGAGGCGGCGGAGATTGTCCGTGCCTCTGCTGACAAAGACGCCAACATCATCTTTGGGACCGTCATCGACGAGAAGATGTCCGGCGAGGTCAAGATCACGGTGGTGGCGACCGGCTTCGTGGTCGGCGCCGAGCCCAGCCGCGAGATCGAGGAGCAGTACAG
>VBFX01000218.1 GCA_005889395.1 Chloroflexota bacterium | reverse complement strand
CTCCTACGATGGGCCTCGCTGAAGTTTGAGAGCGCCGCATATAGAGGTATAGCTTCCGCATGGCTACCCGTCGTCCCGTCGAAAAACTCTCTCGCCGAGCCGGCGTCGAACTCGGCCTGAAGGGGGCCCGCCAGGTTGCGGGTAAGAGCGGCCGCATCCGCCGTCCTCACCCGCCTGGCCAGCAGGGCCGCGCCCAACAGGGCCGTCGCCGCAAGCGGGATTCCGACTACCTCCTCCAGCTGCGAGAGAAGCAGAAGGTGCAGTGGTTCTACGGGGTCGCCGCCGGACAACTGGGGCGCTACTTCGATGCCAGCCGTCGCCGGCCGGAGGCCACCGGTGAGGAACTGCTGCGCCAACTCGAGCAGCGCCTCGACAACGTCGTCTACCGTCTGGGATTCGCCGGCACGCGTGCCCAAGCTCGACAATTCGTGAGCCATGGCCACGTCCTGGTCAACGGCGAGCGCGTTAACCGCTCATCCTATGAAGTCCGGCCAGGCGAGGCGATCTCGATCAAACGCGACAGCGCCATCGAGCCGCTCGTCCGCGAAGCGATCAGTCTTGGTTTCCGTGTTCCGCCGTGGCTTGACGCCGATCAGCAAGCCTTCAGCGGGAGGGTGGCCCATCGGCCGCAACGGAGCGAGATCGACGTGCCGGCAGACGAGAACCGCGTCGTCGAGTACTTCGCGAAGTATTAGATCCTCGTTCCGACGGCCGGCGGCCGCGAGTAGCCGAGCCGGACGAGTAGGGTCGAGGCCGCGATCGTGATGACGACGGCCGCCAGGATCGCCGCATACAGCTCGCGCGGGATCACCTGGCGGGTGACGCCGATGGTGGCGAGGACAAAGCTGAACTCGCCGATCTGGCCCAGGCCGGTCGCGATCTGGCGCGGGCGGCCAGGAAGGCGCCCGAACCTGGCAAGAAGATAGATAGGGGCAACCTTGGCTACCACCAGCAGCGCGAGCACGAGGCCGAGCCACCCCAGTCCCTTGAGCAGCGCACCGGGATCGATCAGCGCGCCGATCGCGACGAAGAAGAGCACCGCGAACACATCGCGAAATGGCAGCAACCGCTCCCGCGCCTCAGTCGATTCGCGGCTCTCGCTGATGGCCAGCCCCGAGACGAAGGCGGCCAGGGCAAGGGGCATGCCGAAGAAGCGCGCGCCCAGCCCGGCGAGCGCGAGGGCACTCGCGACCGAGACGATGAGGAAGAGGTCGTGTTCCTGGCGAAGCTGCCGGAGCAGTCGCGGAAGGAGTCCGGTGGCGATCACCACGATGATCGCGTAGAGCAGCAGCAGCTCGACGGCGACGACCCCTGATGTGGCCTGCAACTGCAACGCGATCAGGGCAATGATCGACAGCGTCACGCCGGCCACGTCCTGCAAGACGCTCCAGCCCAGCAGCACGTGGTCGGTCGCCGCATCGGTCGTGCGCCGCCGGCTGCGGGTGATGTTGACCACAACGACGCTGGAAGAGAACGCGAGGCAGAGGCCGAGCAGGACGGCGCCGGCCAGGGGAAGCTTGAGCAGAAGCCCCGCGGCCGCCCCCGCCAGCGCCGTCAGGACGGTCTGGAGCGGCGCCGTCCAGAAGAGGCTCCCGCGCTCCCTCCCGAGCTCGGCGACGTCGAGCTCGATGCCGACTTCGAAGAGGAGGAGCACGACGCCGACATCCGCAAACACCTGGAGCTGATGCCGGTCGGCGACGTAGCCGGGCGTAAAGGGAGAGACGAGCAGGCCGGTCGCCAGGTAGCCGAGCACCGCGGGAAGTCCCGCGCGACGAGCGAGCCAACCGGCGATCGCCGCCACCAGGAGGACAAAACCAATTTCGAAGATGGCGGGCGCGGTCGTCTCCACTCAGCGAGTCGCTCGGTCGTGCTGCGTGAGTCCGGCTCCGTTCAGCGCATCGGCCGCGCGGGTTGGCCGCTGGGTCCGACTTGCGTGTCGAGCCAGCTGGTGAGCGGCTTGCTGTCCTTGATCGCCTGCCGGACCCGGTCTTTCGCCTCGACCGTCTGCAGCCAGGCCCCGGGCTTCCAGTTGCGGCTGGCCATCAGCCCCTTGCAGCGCAGGAGGTCGCCGCGTGGGTGATCGGCCGCGTAACCCGGGGGGACGCGCTTGAAGCTCGGCTCCGTCACCTGGTAGCCCTCCTTGACGAGGGCGGCGACGATCCGCGCCAGCTTTTCGCCGTCCTTTCCAGCGACCGCATCGCGAAAGCGATTGAGCTGATCGGGCGCCATCTCGTGTGAGCCGACGGCGAGGTACAGGCCGTCGTCGGAGATTTGTAGGTAGAGGCCACCGGCCCCGGCGGTGGAAAGGTAGGCGCCCAGGTGCTCCTTGTAGGGGCGCTTGTCGGGAGTGAAGCGAAGATCGCGGTTGAGGCGGAAGATCTTGACCTCGATGTCCGGCCCCAGGTCCCGTTCGATCTCGGCGAGCAGGGCCTCCATCGGTTGGCGCACCTGCTCCTCGTAGACCTGCCGGTGCGCCTCGAAGTAGGCCTTGCTGTTGTCACGCTTCAGGCCGTGAAAGAACACTAACGCCGGCTTGGGCCACCCGGCAAAACGAGTTCGAACCGCCGTGTTCGCCGCACTCTTCATGGCTCCCTCCTCCGTCAAATCACGCCGCAGGTTTTAGCTCGATCGTAACGTTTCACTGCTATGACCTTCCTTCGTGTTGTGCTGAGCATCTTCGCCATCCTCAATGTCGTCTTCTGGGCGCTCCTCGCCTGGGTCTGGGCCGTCAAGCCGTCGTGGGCGGCGCGCATTCCGCTCAATCTCGGAACGGACCAGCGCTTTAAGACAGCGGTGCCGGTCTGGGCGCGGCTCGCCGCGGCCGTGGCTGCCTTCTGGGCGGTAGCCGCGGTCCTCTACCTCACGGTGTACGCCGCGAATCGCCTGGCGTTCATCGCGCTCTTCGTCCTGGCTGCGATCTTCCTCATCCTTGGGATCGGCGCTGCCGCGCGCGTCTATACCGTGCTACAGCTCCCCAAGCCGTCGATGATGGGACAGGCGCGGAGCCAGCGAGCGCACTAGTCCGCCTCGTCGCCAGCACCGACCCCGCCAGGATCAGCGAGAAACCGACGACCGCGCCCACGGTAAAGGGTTCGTGGAGCAAGACCACGCCCAGCAGCAGGGCGACCGCCGGGTTGAAGTACGTGATCACGGTGGCCCTGACCGGGCCGACTTCGGTGATCAAGGCGAAGAACAGCAGGAAGCCGAGCGCCGTGCACACCACCGCGAGGGTCAGGACGGCGAGCAGTACCTGGCTCGACGGCAGCGCGCTCGGCAGTTGCGGGATCGCGACCGGGGCATAGAGCAGCGCGGTCAGCACCAATGATGCGGCGACCACCCCGACGGCCGGCAGGCTGGGAAGACGGCGGGCGATGATGAGCGGCCCGGCCGCGTAGCCGAGAGCGACGAGGCCCACCTCACCGACCGCCCGAAGGTCCTTGAAGGACACGTTGAGGCCCACCAGCACGGCGACACCGACGAAACCGACCAATAAGCCGGCAACCCGGCGCCGGTCCGTGCGCTCGTCGCCGCGAGTCAGTAACTGGAGCACGGCGGCCAGCAGAGGGACGGCGGCGATCATCAGTCCGGTCAGCGAACTGGAAAGACGGCGCTCGCCATCGGCGAGCAGAAACCAGGGCAGCGAAACTTCCACGATGGTGTAGACGAGCACCCAGCGCCAGTAGGAAAGTAGCGGGGTGAGCCAGCCGCGGGCGGCGGCGACGGGCAGCAGCAACGCGGCGCCGATCGCCGTCCTCAGAAAGACCAGGCTGGCCGGCGTGAGCTCGCCCACGGCTACCTTGATCAGCAGGTAGGGGATACCCCAGATCACGGCCATGGCCGCAAACAGGGCCCATCCGCGCCGGGTCACGCGGTCGGCGCGATGTCCAGGTCAACATCCTCGGGAAGCACGTCCTCCCCGGTGTAGGCGGAGGCCTGCAGCCGGAACAGGCGCGCATAACGGCCGTTGAGTCGCATCAACTGCTCGTGCGTTCCCTGTTCGACGAGCCGGCCGTGCTCCAGGAACAGAATCCGATCGGCGCGGCGGACGGTCGAGAAACGGTGCGAGATGTAGACCGCGGTGCGGCCCCGGGTCAGCGAATGGATCCGTTCGAAGAGCTCGTACTCCGCCTGGGCGTCGAGCGCGGAGGTCGGCTCATCCAGCAGGAGGATGCGCGCATCGCGCATGAAGGCGCGCGCCAGCGCAACCTTCTGCCACTCGCCGCCTGAGAGGTTGACGCCGGCATCGAACCACTTTCCGAGCGCTGTTTCGTAGCCCTGGGGAAGACCCGCGATCAGACCATCGGACCCGGCCTGCCGGCTGGCTTTCAGAATCGCCTCGCGGTCGGCGATCGCATCGAGGTGCCCAAGCCCGATGTTCTCCGCCGCGGTCGCCTGGTAGGTCACGTAGTCCTGGAACATGCCGCCGATCTGGGCGCGCAGCTCGGCCGGTTCCACGTCGCGAATGTCGATGCCATCGATCAGGATGCGGCCGTCGGTCGGATCGTAGAGGCGGCAGATCAACTTGAAGAGCGTGGTCTTGCCGGCGCCGTTGCGGCCGACGATCGCGATCGTCTCACCGGCGTCGACGGTGAAGCTCAGCTCCGTCAGCGCATTCTCGGCCGCGCCCGGGTACGCGAAGCTCACGTGGTCGAATCTGATCTCACCCCGGACGGGGTTGGGAACCGGGACGGGTTTGGCGGGAGCGGGGAGCGCACTCGTCGTCTCCATCAGCTCGAAGAGGTTGCTCAGATAAAGGTTGTGCTCGTACATCCCGGAGAAGCCGCCGAGGATGCCCTGGATCGAGTTCTGCACCGACTGCGCCGCGGTCGTGTAGAGCGTGAGGTCGCCGAGCGTGAGCTTGCCGATGATCGCCTGGAGCGCGACATACAGATACGTCACGGAGGTGGCGATCGTGCTGAGGTTGCCCCAGAGAAAACCAACCAGGTAACGCCGCACCACCTGCCGGCGCTGCCTGCCGTAGTAGGCATTGCCGATGAGCCGGTAGCGGTCGATAAAGTAGCGTCCGAGCCCGAATAGCTTGACCTCCTTGGCGTAGCTGTCCGTGGTCAACAGGGTGACGAGGTAGTTCATCCGGCGCAGCAACCGCGAGCCCCAGCGTGCGATGTTGTAGCCGCGCCATCCGTACCGGGTGTCGGCGATGAAGGCAGGAACGGGGGAGAGGAGCGCGAGCAGGGCGAGGAGCGGGCTGACGACGACGAGCAGCGCGATCATCGTCACAAACGTCAGCGCCGTCTGCACCAGCCCGAAGGCGGTCGAGATCATCAGCACGGGGCGGTTGATGGAATCGGTCTGGGCGCGCCGCAGCAGGTCGTAGGACGCCGGGTCCTCATAAAACGCTAGGTCGAGCGACGCCGCCTTCTCCATCACCATCAACTGGATGCGCATCGACACCGCGTTCTGCAGGAGTTGCTGGGTGATGTTGCGGGCCGTGCTGAGAAAGGCGATCAGGGCGAAGATCAGCAACTGCAGAACGGCGATGAAGATGATCCCGTTGACTGTCGTGAAGACCGGGGTGCGGATCGGTCCGAAGTCGAAGCGGACGGCATCGGCGACCGTGTTCGGGTGATTGTGCACTTCGATCCCGAGTACGACCGCGTTGACGAGCAGCTTCGACATGTATGCGGAGATCGCCGGAATGACTCCGGCGATCACCGTCACGGCGAACAGGCCGGTGGTGATGGCCGGACTGGCGTCCCAGACCAGCCGAATGACGCGGGGGAGTGCGGCCGCGGTGCCACGGACGGACTGCTTGAGGTTGCGCCAGCGCCCCCGAAGGTCCTTCGGCCCCTCTGGCTGTTGCGGCTCCTCGATGACCGGGTCGCCCGTGAGGCCGCTGTTGGCTGGACCGCTGTCCGCAATCTTGGGACGCCCGCGGCCCCACATCCAGAACATCGACGGCCCGCCGTGTCCCGGCGGCATCATTCCCACGGCGCTACCCTACCGCACCCTCGGCTGGCGATCGGTTTCCGAAGCGCCGGTCAGCCCAGCTCCGTGACGGCGATGGCTTCGACTTCGATCAAGTAGCCCGGCTCCGCCAGCGCCTGGACGCCGACCAGCGTGGAGGCGGGTAAGGCCGCCGGATTGAAGATCGCGGCGCGCGCCTCAGCGAGCAATGGCCGGAGCTCCGGGGTGTACCTGACCACGTAGGTGGTGAGCTTGACGACGTCCGCCGGTTTAGCGCCGGCGCCCTCGAGGGCGGTGCGCAGGTTCGCGTACACCTGCCGGGCCTGGCCGGCGAAATCGCCCGGCGCGACCAGCGTGCCGTCGGCATCCATCGAGACCTGGCCGGAGACGAAGACCAAACGGCGTCCGGTCGCCACCACGACCTGCGAATAGGCCGTGGGTTTGAAGAGTCCCTCCGGCGTGAGCCGCTGCACGCCCATCCGCCAATCTTAGATATTCCTCACCTGAGGCTCAGAATGGACTCATCTCGACGAGGTTCAATCGGAGGACTGTCATGGCATGGAGGATCTCATGATCAATCGATCGCTTATCGCTCGCGAGCAAGCCACGAGCCCGACCGACACGGCCCGCGACCTCGCCGCGCGCGTCCCCGCGCCCATCGAGCAGATCCTGTTCGAGGTCAAGCGCCTGATCGTGGGCCAGGACCGGCTCCTCGAGCGCCTGTTGATCGCCCTGCTGTCCGGCGGCCACGTTCTGCTCGAAGGCGTGCCCGGGCTCGCCAAGACCGTCACCGTCAAGGCCTTCGCCCAGGTGATCGGCGGCGCGGCGGGCCGGATCCAGTTCACCCCCGACCTCGTCCCCGCTGATCTCATCGGCACCCGTATCTACAACCCCGGCCGTGGCGACTTCTCGACCGAGCTCGGCCCGGTGTTCTGCAACCTGTTGCTGGCCGACGAGATTAACCGCGCTCCCGCCAAGGTGCAATCGGCTCTTCTGGAGGCGATGCAGGAACGCCAGGTGACGATTGGCAAGGACACCCATCCACTTCCCGAGCCGTTCGTCGTGCTCGCGACCGAGAACCCGATCGAGACCGACGGAACCTACCCGCTCCCCGAAGCCCAACTCGACCGTTTCATGTTGAAGGTCCTCGTCGATTACCCCTCGTTCCAGGAAGAGGTGGTCGTCGTGGAGCGGATCACCGGCCCGGCGATCGAGCTCCGCCAGGTGGTCACGCTCGATCAGCTCAAGGAGATGCAACAGTCGGTGGCCGAGGTCTACGTCGATCCCGCGGTGCGCACCTATGCCGCCACGCTCGCCTACGCGAGCCGCCCCGGGAAGGTCAAAGGCCTCGAGGACCTCGCCCCCGCGATCGCCTACGGCGCGAGCCCACGCGCGTCCATCAACCTGGTGGCCGCCGGCCGGGCGCTCGCCTTCATGCGCGGGCGTTCCTATGTCCTCCCCCACGACCTGAGCGAAGTTGCCCCCGAGGTGATCCGTCACCGGCTAGTCCTGACCTACGAGGGGATCGCGTCGGGCGTCAACGCCGAGACGATCGTCAAGCGCGTGCTCGAGCGGTTCCCGCCGCCTCGCATCGACCTCGGAGACCGGGTTGCCTCCTGACGCGGTAGCGGGCGGTGTCGCCGTCGACCAGTTGCTGCGACGCTCGCGCTGGCCGGTGCTCCGACGCCTCGGTTTTCATCCCGGCGGCGACGAGCGGTCGAGCACGCGCGGCGCCGGTCTCGAGTACAGCGATGTGCGCGAGTACCAGGCCGGCGACGACCCGCGGACCATCGAATGGAACATCACGGCGCGATCGGATCGTCCCTACGTCCGGGAGTCGCTGCCCGATCGTGGTCTGGATGCCTGGTTGCTCGTCGATATCACGCGTTCGCTCGACTGGGGCACTGCCCGCTGCCTCAAGCGACAGCTGGCGCTCGAATTCTCGGCCGTCGTCGGACAGCTGCTGATCGGCCGCGGCAACCGTGTTGGAGCGTTGCTCTTCGACGACCGTGTCCGATCGATCATCCCGCCATCGGCGGGCCGAACCGCCCTGCTGCAGCTGATCGCCCGGATCGAGCGTGCCACCGAGGGACAACAAACACCTTCCCCCACTGGGGGAGAGCAGGGTGGGGGCACGACCGATCTCGGCCGCGCGCTGGCGGAGGCAGGCCGGCTCATCCGCCGTCCCTCGATGATGGTTCTCATCAGCGATTTCATGACGCCCGGCGGCTGGCGGCAGCCGCTGAGCGCGCTAGCGATCCGTCACGAGGTCGTCGCCGTCTGGATCACGGATCCGCGCGAGGGCGAGATCCCGGACGTCGGGGTCGTCACCTTCGAGGACCCCGAAAGTGGAGAGCAGATCCTCGTCGATACCCGTAGCGCGCATCTGCGGGCGCGGTTCCAGGAGGCGGCAGCGGCGCAGCGCGGGACGATTCGTGCTGACCTCCTTCGAGCTCGGGCCGCCGTGGCCGAAATCAGCACCGCAGCGGAGCTCGTGCCTCAGCTCGTTGGATTCATCAAACAGCGCGAGGCCCAGCGTTCGGGACGGCTGCCACGGGTGGTCGCATGAGCTTCCAATCGCCCTGGTTACTGCTGGGGCTGCTGGCCATCCCCCTCCTGGTCGGCTTCTACCTCACGAGTCAGCAGCGACGACGTGCTTACGCGGTACGCTTCACCAACCTGGCGCTGCTCAACCAGGTGATGGGCAAGGGCCCCGGTTTCCGGCGCCACCTTCCCGCGATCCTCTTCATCGCCGGCGTGGCCGGCCTGCTGTTCTCGATGGCGCGCCCCCAGGCGAGCATCCGCGTCCCCAAGGGTCAGACCAGCGTCATGCTGGCGGTCGATGTCTCCGGATCGATGGCGGCGAGCGACGTGCAGCCCACCCGCATCGAGGCGGCGATCGCCGCCGGCCGCACGCTGATCGACAAGCTGCCGAGCAACGCGCAGGTTGGTCTCGTCATCTTCAACGCGCAAGCGGAGGTCGTCACCCCGCTGACCACCGACAAAGGCTCGGTGAAAGACGCCTTGGGTACTCTTCGGCCCGGAGGGGGAACAGCGATTGGTTCCGCGATCCAGGTTGCGGTCGCTCAGCTCGCCAGTATCACCGACCCGAATAACCCGAAGTCGCAGAACTATGCCATGGTGGTCTTGCTGACCGACGGTACCTCGAATACGGGCGTCGATCCGGCCGCCGCCGCCGGCGAAGCGGCTAAAACCAAGATCCCGGTTCAAACGGTCGGGATCGGGCAGAGGAACCAGACGACTATGCTGCAAGGTCGGGTCGTCGACGGCGTCGACGAGCAGACGCTGCAGCAAATCAGCACCACCACCGGCGGCCACTACTACTACGCGGCCGACGAGGCCCAGCTCAGCAAGATCTACAGCGATCTCGGATCACGAATCGGCTGGGTGACCACCAAACTCGATCTCACCGTCCCGCTGCTGGCCTTCGGCACCATCATCCTGGTGGCCGGTGGGCTCTTCAGCTTGCGCTGGTTCCGGCTTCTGCCTTAGCGGCGCGGATCCCGGGCAGGTGACGCTCCGGCGACCCCGTGTAGACCTGCCGCGGCCGCGCGATCTTCTGTTCCGGATCGAGCAGCCCTTCCTGCCATTGCGCCAGCCAGCCCGGCGTGCGGCCGATCGCAAACAGCACCGGGAACATCTCGACCGGAAAGCCGATCGCCGAATAAATGATGCCGGAATAGAAGTCGACGTTGGGATAGAGGCGGTGCTTGATGAAGTAATCGTCCGCCAGGGCCACCCGCTCCAGCTCCAGCGCGATGTCGAGTAGCGGGCTGCGGCCGGTCACCGCCAGCACGTCATCGGCGACCTTCTTGATGATCTGCGCCCGCGGGTCGTAATTCTTGTAAACGCGGTGGCCGAATCCCATCAGGCGTAATTCGCCGGAGCGGACCCGCTTGACGTATTCGGATACGCGGCTGACCGACCCGATCTCCTTGAGCATCCGGAGCACCTGCTCATTCGCGCCGCCGTGCAGCGGGCCGTAGAGCGCGGCGGCCGCCGCCGCCGTGGCTGAGAACGGATCCGCGTGCGCGCTACCCACAGCGCGCATCACGTTGGTCGAGCAGTTCTGCTCGTGATCGGCGTGCAGGATCAGGAGGATGTCCAGCGCCCGCTCCAACACCGGGTTGGGTTCGTACTTCAGCTCGGTCGCCTTCCACATCATGTTCAGGAAATTGCCGGCATAGGAGAGGTCGTTGTCCGGGTAGGCATAGGGCATGCCGACTGCGTGCCGGGCCGCAAAGGCGGCCAGCGTCGGCATCTTTGCGATCAGGCGCAGGATCTGCAGCCGCCGGCTCGCCTCGTTGAAGATGTCCTTCGCGTCGGGGTAGAAGGTCGACAGCGCGCCTACGGTTCCCACCAGGATCCCCATCGGGTGGGCATCGTGATGGAAGCCGTCGATCAGCTTCTTGATGTTCTCGTGGAGGAGGGTGTGGTGGGTGATCGCGTCTACCCATTGGCCGTGCTGGGTCGGATCGGGCAACTCGCCGTGGATCAGGAGGTAGGCGACCTCGAGGAAACTACTGCGCTCGGCCAGCTCCTCGACGGGATAGCCGCGGTAGCGCAGGATACTCCGCTCGCCATCGATGAAGGTGATCGCGCTCCGGCAACTCGCGGTGTTGAGGAACGCCGGATCGTAGCTGAGCAACCCGGAGCCGGATCCATTCGAGGTGATTTTCTGGAGATCGGTAGCGGCGATCGCGCCGTTCCGGATGGGCACGTCGTAGCGGCGGCCGGTTCGGTTGTCGGTGATGGTTAGCGTCTCTTCTGCCATGGCTCAACGACATTATGGGCGTCTCGTTCTCTCCGTCAGGAGCTGGCGATCGCCTCGTTCCACTCGCGGATGGACCACCGGCGCACTACGCCGTTGAGGACGAATGGGTCGCTCCTGGCGAAGGCCAGCGGGCCAGGTGGGCGGGGAAGTGGGCGGGCGCTTTGGAGGCAACGTCGTCCGCTGACTCGTAGAAAAGAACGTACCTCGCCATCAGGTTTCAGCCTAGCAGCGACACGAGCGAAGGTGGCTCTGTTTGTCACGGTTTCGAAAGGCGCTCGCCTCCATGCTGGCTCCACTGCCACACAGAAGGAGGTGAAAGAAATGAACCAGATCAAACGGTTTCTCGTCGGCGGCGCGGTTGCGGGGTCATTGCTGACGGGCGGCGTCATCGGCGCCACGATCGCCGGGCCGCTGGGCGCCAGCGCAGCCACGACGACCAATGTCGCCGCGACCGCTGCCAGCCCGAGCGCCGGATCGGGCACCTTCGTGCCGAACGAGACCGCAGCGCACGAGGCGGGAGAGAGTGCGGCGCGCGAGGCGCAGGAGAACGCGGGCCAGGTCCCGACCGTTCCCTAGTCGCCGACAGACGAGCACAATGGGGCCGGGATTCTCCCGGCCCCAACTTTGTATGGTGTCATCAAATCGAAAGGAACCGGCTGCCAGAGTGGCAAAGGGTGAAAGGACGTTGAGTATGGCTCGGGTCGACCTGGTGCGGTCCGGCGCCCGGCGAGTGGCGCTCGCGGCGACCGGCATCGTGGCCGGGCTCTATCTGCTGATCGCGGTTGGGGTCGTGTTGATCGTCACCCACAACCTCACCTCCAACGTCGACACCACCCTCTCGTCATGGCTCACCTCGATGGCCAAACAGCGGGGTGGGCCGACCCGTGGTAACCCTGGGGGACCGCCCGGACCGCGCTTCGACGCGCCGGTGCTCTGGTGGACGTTTCATCCGGACGGTAACTACGCCGACAGCAGCGCCGAGGCCGCCACCATCAACCTGCCGGCGCCGTACAACCGCATCCAGGCGCCCCAGACGATCACCGTGTCCGGCGTCGACTTGCGGGTGATGGGCGGACAGACCTCGGACGACTGGACCGTGGTCGGGCAGTCGATGAACAGCGTCTACCAGGCCCGAGGCAACCTCATCCAGGCCGAGCTTCTGATCGGACCCGTGCTGTTAGTCGTGGTCTTCATGGGCGCGCTGACGATCGGCCGTCGGGTCGCCGCGCCGATCGAGCAGGCACGCCGGCGACAGATGGACTTCACCGCCAATGCGTCACACGAACTCCGTACGCCGCTTGCCGTGATCCAGGCACAAACGTCGCTCGCCCTCTCGCAACCTCGCGACGGGGACTGGTATCAGCGCGCCTTCACGCGCGTCAACCAGGAGAGCCAGCGGATGCGCCGCCTCGTCGACGACCTGCTCTGGCTGGCTCGTTTCGAAGCCATGCCGCACTCAGGTCGGGCGGAGCCGGTGGATATCGGCGTGATGGCCCAGCAGGCGGTCGACCGGTTCGCAGCCGTGGCCGAAGCCCGCCACCAGCGGTTGACGATCCGGCTCAGTGGGGATTCGCACGTGATCGCCGCCTCGCCGGAGTGGCTCGATCACCTCGTTGGTGTCCTGCTCGACAATGCGTGCAAGTACACGCCGGAGCAGGGCGCGATCGACGTCCGCGTGGCCGCCGAAGGGAACCGCATCAAGCTGGTCGTCGATGACACGGGCCCCGGCATCCCCACCGACCAGCGCGGTGAGATCTTCGATCGGTTCCGGCGGGCGACGGATCAGCCAGGCGGGGCGGGCCTCGGGCTGGCCATCGCCGACGCGGTGGTCCGCGCGACCAACGGCCGCTGGGAGGTTGGTCGCTCGCCATCCGGCGGCGCCAGCATGTCGGTGATCTGGCCACGGCTGCTGGCACGCCCCTCGGCGACACGGGCGGCCGCATCGGAGACCACGCCACCGCTCGCCCGGCTCGACGCCTAGCCTCATAGCCCCGGCGTCACGGTTTTGCAAGGTGCCACGCGGCACCATGCTCACATGAACTCATTGACACCGACCCAGCGGGACCGTGGGCTCGAGCGCCTGCGGCGACTGACCGTCGGCGCAACCGCGGGGGCGTTGGTGGCGGTGGTTGGCGTCGGTTACGTCGCCGCCGCCTCGTATGCCGGCAAATCGTCGGCCACCGCGTCGGCGACGGCCGCGAATACGACGACATCGACCACGACGTCGACCGACTCCAGCTCGAGCTCGACCGACAGCAGCAACAGCCTGCAGCAGGCACCGCAGGTGCCCACCACCGGCAGCAGCGGCAGCGGCACGGTGACCAGCGGCGGTTCGTGATGGCCCTCGCGGTCAAGAGCTGGAAGGCGTTGGGCACCTCGGTGCACGTTCTCGCCACCGATGCTGGTGAGCTCGTCACCGCGACCACCGCGGTGAGCGAGGTTCTCGACGAGGTCGACATTGCCTACAGCCGGTTCCGCGACGACAGCGAGCTCAGCCGGCTGAACGCGGGCCCGGGCCGGCCCGTGCGAGTCAGCCCGCTGCTGGCGATGGCGATCGACGCCGCGCAGCGAGCTGCCCGACTGACGGATGGAGCGGTCGATCCTACTATCGGCCATGCCATTCGCGTCGCCGGGTACGACGATGATTTCTCCCGGGTCGCCGACCGCGGTCGTCCCGTGAACCTGCGCGCCTGGCGCGTTCCCGGATGGCAGGCGATCCGCTTCGATCGGCGGTCGCGCACGGTGCTGGTGCCCGCTGGCGTGGAGCTCGACCTCGGTTCAACCGGCAAGGCGCTTGCGGCCGACCTCGCCGCGAGGGCCGCCCTCGCGGCCGCCGGCGCGGGCGGTGTGCTCGTTGGCCTCGGGGGTGACATCGCCACGGCCGGTACGCCCCCCTCAGGAGGCTGGCGAATCCACATCGCGGAAGACAGCCGCGTCGCTCCGGACGCTGATGGCGAGGTGATCTGCGTGCCAGCCGGCGGGGTTGCCACCTCGAGCACCACCGTTCGCCGCTGGACCCGCGGCACCGCGGTGCTGCACCACATCATCGACCCACAAACGAGCCTGCCGGCCACCGGTCCGTTCCGGACGGTCACGGTTGTCGCCGCGACCTGCCTCGACGCCAACATCGCGTCG
Source organism: Chloroflexota bacterium (assembly GCA_005889395.1). GTDB lineage: Bacteria > Chloroflexota > Dormibacteria > CF-121 > CF-121 > CF-13. The sequence goes on along the minus strand of VBFX01000218.1, from coordinate 7,036 downwards.
ACGGCAGCGATCGTTCGAGGTGAGGCCGCCATCGACTGGTTGCTAAGCTGGCGCCTGCCGGCCCGGCTGGTCGAGAACGACGGGACGATCCACTACATCGGCCGCTGGCCGGATCCATCGGGCGTGGCGGCAGGAGCGACACCATACTCTGGTACGCGACCCGCGGTGCGGGGGTGGTCAGCCTCATTCTCCTCACCGGCGTCGTTGTGCTGGGCATTGTGTCAGCGATGCGCTGGCAGACCGCTGCCTGGCCGCGGTTCCTCACCACCGGTTTGCACCGCAACCTGGCGTTGGCGACCCTCGTTTTCCTCGCGATTCACATCGTGACCGCGGTCGTCGACCCGTTCACGGCCCTCGGATGGCAGGCCGCCATCATTCCGTTTTCCTCGTCATACCGTCGCCTCTGGTTGGGTCTCGGCGTGGTCGCCATCTATCTGCTTCTGGCGATCGTCGTGACGAGCCTGCTCCGCCCGTACTTCGGTCAATCCGCCTGGCGGGCGGTGCACTGGCTGACCTACGTGATGTGGCCGGTCGCCGTCATCCACGGCATCGGAACCGGCACCGACCCGCGGTTCGCCTGGATGCTCGCCATCGAGGCGGGATGCATCGGCAGCGTTGTGGCCGCCGTCGCCTGGCGAGCGACCGCCGCCCCGCACGCGGCGTGGCGGCGCCTTCCGGCCGCCTCCCCGCAGGCCCAGAAATGGAGCTGATCGCTCGCGCGGCGGGTGCCGAAAGCCTGGCGGCGCATCTTCAGCGCCTCGGGCCCATGCCGGCTCTGCCATCCGGCGCGCTGATTGCCGAGCTGGAGGCCAGCGGCCTCCTCGGCAGAGGCGGCGCCGGCTTCCCCGTCGGCCGCAAGTGGCGCGCGGTCGCCGAGCGCGCCGCCGGAGGGGCGGTTGTGCTGGCGAACGGCGCCGAGGGCGAGCCGTTGAGTCTCAAAGACCGCTCGCTGATGGCGGCCCGGCCGCACCTCGTGATCGACGGCGCGCTGCTCGCCGCGCGAGCGGTTGGCGCGAACGACATCATCTTCTATGTCGGTGGCGAGCACGCAACGGCGCAAGCGGCGCTCCGGCAGGCGCTCGCTGAGCGACCGGGCGATGTGCGCCGACGGACCCGCATCGTCACGGCGCCGGCCGGCTACGTCTCGGGCGAGGAATCGGCCGCGGTGCACTACGTCAATGCCGGCGATGCCCGGCCGACGACGACCCCGCCGCGCCCTTTCGAACGCGGTGTCGGAGGGCGCCCGACGCTGGTTCAGAACGTCGAAAGCCTGGCGCTGGCCGCGCTAATCGCGCGCCGAGGCCACGCCTGGTACCAGGGTCTCGGCCATGGCCGGGCGCGGGGAATTGGTCTCTTGACCGTGTCTGGTGCGGTCAACCGCGCGGGGGTCCATGAAATCGAGCTCGGAGCGACGCTGTCAGACGCGGCGGCTGCCGCCGGTGGTCTCCGCGGCGATGTGCGGGCCGTGCTTCTCGGCGGCTACTTCGGTGGCTGGGCGGACCTGCACGAGCAATGGGGCCTGCCACTCGATGCGCCCTCGATGCGTGCCCGTGGCCTGGCGCTCGGATGCGGGGTCGTGCACTTCCTTGCCTCCGGCACCTGCGGCGTGGAGGCGACGGCCCAGCTCATGACCTATCTGGCCTCCCAGAGCGCGCGTCAGTGCGGGCCGTGCGTCTTCGGACTGTCGGCGATCGCCGGCGCGGCGCAGCGGCTGGCGGCCCAGTCGGCGCAGCCTGGCGACCTCGATCGGATCATCCGCTGGAGCCGCCAGGTGACCGGCCGTGGCGCGTGCCATCACCCCGATGGGGCGGCTGCCCTGATGCAGAGCGCGCTACAGGTCTTCGCCGACGACTTTGTCGGGCATCAGCACCGCCGCTGTCTTACGATTTCCCAGCCGGCGAGGGTGGCGGTGGCCTGATGGGCGAGGTCTTGGAGATCGATCGGATCCGCTGCGACGGTCATGGGCTCTGCGCTGAGCTGCTTCCCGAGCTGATCAGCCTCGATGACTGGGGCTATCCAATCATCAAACCCGGGAAGGTTCCGCCCAGCGTCGTTGAGCACGCGCGCCGTGCCGTCGATGCCTGTCCGGTCCTGGCGCTGCGGCTGGCCCGGACCGCTGCCGCCGTCGCGCGCTGAGAATCGCCGGGCCGAGGTGCGGCTACACTTGGTCTGGCCATGCCTGAAGCGGTGATCGTCGCCTACGGGCGATCTCCAATCGGACGAGCCGGCAAAGGCTCGTTGGTCGAGGTGCGGCCTGATGACCTGGCCGCCCACGTCACGAGCAAGGTCCTGCAGAAGGTGCCGCAACTGGACCGGTCGACGATCGACGACTTGATGTGCGGCTGCGGCCTCCCGGCCGGTGAGCAAGGCTTCAACCTCGGGCGCGTGGTCAGCATCCTCACCCGGCTCGACGTGCCCGGCACAACTGTCAACCGCTACTGCGCCTCGTCGCTGCAAACCAGCCGCATGGCTTTCCATGCCATCAAGGCCGGCGAAGGCGAAGCCTTCCTCTCCATCGGCGTGGAGTGTGTTTCGCGATACGTCAATGGGTTCGCCGACCAGCCCGATGCCCAGAACCCGCGCCTAACGCGCGGGAACACCGAAGAGTATCCGGACATCTACATCGCGATGGGGGAGACCGCCGAGAACGTCGCCGACCTGAAGCAGATTACCCGCGAGGAGATGGACCGCTACGCCGTCAAGAGCCAGACCCGTGCGGTGCAGTCTCGTGACGGCGGATTCTTCGACCGCGAGATCATCCCGGTGCCGCTGCCGAATGGGACCACGATGAACCGTGACGACGGGCCAAGGCCGAGCACGACGATGGAAGTACTCGCCACGCTGAAACCCGCCTTTCGAGAAAACGGGCGGGTCACCGCCGGCAATTCCTGTCCACTGAACGACGGGGCGGCAGCGGTCGTCATCACATCGGACCGCCGGGCGAAGGACCTCGGGCTCCGTCCGCTGGCCCGGATCGTCGCCACCGGGGTCTCGGCCCTGGAGCCGGAGACCATGGGCCTCGGCCCAGTCGAGGCGTCTCGCCAAGCGCTCAAGCGGGCGGGCATGTCGATCGACGACGTCGACATCGTCGAAATCAACGAGGCCTTCGCCGCGCAGGTTATCCCCTCCGCGCGGGAGCTCGGCATCGACCCTTTCAGCGACAAGCTGAATCCGCACGGCGGCTCGATCGCGCTCGGTCACCCGTTCGGCATGACGGGGGCCCGCATCCTCTGCACCTTGCTGAACGGCCTCGTGACCGAAAACAAGACGATCGGCCTGGAAACGATGTGCGTGGGCGGCGGCCAGGGGATGGCGATGATTGTCGAGCGGCTGAACTAGGCTCCTTTCCATCGGCCGCCTGAGTCGAGGAGGATGACCGTCAGTACGACGCCGGTCTACGTCGAGTCCAGTCGCACGCGCACCTTCGCCTGTGCCTACGACTGGCCCGGTTGGTGCCGCTCCGGAAAGGACGAAGCATCGGCGCTCGCCGCGCTTGCCGCCTATGCGCCGCGCTATGCCGCGGTCGCCAAGCAGGCCCGAGTCACCTTCGATGCGAAACCGAGCTTTCGCGTGGTCGAGCGGCTGGCCGGTTCGGCGAGCACGGAATTCGGCGTCCCGGCAGAGGCCGCCAAGCGCGACACGACCCCGATGGCGGCCGCGGAGGGCAAGCGGCTGGGGTCGCTCGTCCAGGCGGCGTGGGCCGTCTACGACAGGATTCTTGCCAGCACGCCGGCGGAGCTCCGCAAGGGTCCGCGCGGCGGCGGCCGCGACCGCGACAAGATGGCGGACCACGTGCGCGACGCCGAGGGGGCGTACGTCCGAAAGCTCGGGTTGCGCCTCACGCCGCCGGACCGGCATCGAATGGCGCGGCCCTCGTGGAGAAGGGCTGGCCGCAGCGCTACGCAGCGCGCCGCATCGCCTGGCACGCGCTCGATCACGCCTGGGAGATGCAGGACCGCAGCGATCCGTCAAAGGGCTGATCACGATGGCATTCGAGTCGCTGGACTTCGTCTACCACCCGAGCCGCGACGTCAAGCGCGACATCGCCTATTTCACGGACGTGCTCGGCGGCCGCCTTCGCTTTGCCGTCGAGGGCATGGGGGCTCGAGTTGCTGCGATCGAACTCGCGCCGCCGCCGCCCCTCCTCCTGCTGGCGGACCACGTCAAGGGCAGCACGCCAATCCTCGTTTACCGTGTTGCAAGCCTCAGCAGGGCGCTGGCCAAGCTGACCAAGCACGGGTGGGAGGAGGAGGCGACCTTCGAGATTCCGCACGGACCGATCTGCTCATTCCGCGCGCCGGGAGGACAACGGATCGCGGTCTATGAGCTCACTCGGCCGGCCGCGGCGAAGACCTTCGAGGGTCGGCGGGACTTCTAGTGCCGCCGTGGGGAGGCGTGGCGGGCAAGCGAGTCCTGATCACCGGGGCGACCCGCGGCATCGGGTTGGCGGCCGCGATCGAGCTCGCCCGGCGGGGAGCGCAGCCGACGCTCGTCGCCCGTAGCGAGGCGAGGGCGGCCGATGCGGTCAGCCAGATTCAGGCCGCTGCCGGGGGCGCGACCGTGGACGTGCTGACCGCGGACCTTGCGTCTCAGGCCAGCGTCCGGCAGCTGGCAGTCGATGCGCAGGCCAGATACCCGCGCATCCAGGTCCTGATCAACAACGCCGGCGCGATTTACGCCAGCCGGCAGCTGAGCCCGGATGGCATCGAGCTGACCTGGGCCGTGAATCACCTGGCGCCGTTCTTGCTCACGACCGTGCTTCTGCCGCGACTGACGGCCAGCACGCCCGCGCGTATCGTCACCACGTCATCGGATGCGCATCGGGGTGCGCAGATCCCGTTCGATGACCTGAACGCGCAGCGTACGTGGGGCGGCTTCGGGTTTCCGCGTTACGGCCAGACCAAGCTGGCTAACATCCTGTTTACGGTCGAGCTGGCGCGGCGCCTGGCCGGCACGGGCGTCACCGCCAACTGTTTCCACCCGGGTTTTGTGGCGACTGGCTTCAATCGCAACAACGGCCTGCTGATGCGCGTCGGGATGGCGATCTCACGACCCTTCGCCCGCGGCGCATCGAAAGGCGCCCAGACCCTGGTGTGGCTGGTCGACTCGGACACGGCAGGTGCCACCACTGGCGGCTACTTCTTCGATGAGCGCCTGGTTACGCCATCGGCGGCGGCGCAGGATCGCGAGGCGGCGAGCCGTCTGTGGCGGGTCAGCGAGGCGCAGGTCCAGGCCTAGCGGCGGCCGGTTTTTCCGCCCTTCATCAACTCGCGCCAGCTCTTGACCTGGGTTTCCACCCCGAACTTTTTCGCGGCTGCCTTGATCCGCCTCCAGGCTGCCGCTCGCTCGGCATCGCTGACGCCCTCGACCTGATCGAAGCGGGCGATCGCGTTGCGAACGTGACGGGCATCACTGAGCGGCTCCTTGCGTTCCTTGGGAAAGGCAAAGGTCTGCGCCCGCATCCGATTTTGCTGCCGGGTACTGAGCCCCGCTGATTTCTTCGGCACCCGGGCGCCACGAGCTCGGGCGCTCTGCACGGTCCGCGCGCGCTTGATGTTCTTTCGGGCTGCCGTCTTCTGCTTCTGGGTGGCCATCAACTGCCTCCTTTTCCCCGCTCTTTCACGCCGGAGCGGGGCCCTTACGATGTGAGCTTGCCTCTATCACTTTATCGCTAAGCCTTGATCTCAGGCTCGCCGTGGCCGGCATTGGCGCGGCCGCGGTTCCAATAGGCCTTGGCCGAGACCTGGTCGGCGCGCCAGCCCCGACCCAGAAGGGCGGCCTTGAGCGCCGAGACCGATGCCACCTCACCGGCCAGGTACGCATGGCCACCATCAGGCGACGACGCGGCCGCGGCCGCGACGAGGCCGTCTCGCCCCTCACTACTGTTTTCATAGCACCAGGTCACCGTCCTGGTCGGATCAGCGGCGTCGAAGCGTTGCCGCTCGGTGGGATCGGTTACCAGCAGATAGGCGGCCGCCCGCATGCCGACGGGCAACGTTTCCATCATGGCGAAGGCGCCGGGGAGCGCGGTCGCGTCACCGGCAAAGAGGTGCCATGCCGCGTTTTGATCCAGCCCGATCTTTCCGCGCGGGCCGATCGCCTCCGCAGCAAGGCCGGGATGGGCCGCCCGGGCCCACCGGATGCCCGGACCGTCGCCGTGCATCACCACCTCGAGGTCGAGCAACTGCCGGCCGGCGTCGAAGCGGCGGATCGTGTACCGCCGGCGAACGATCGTGCCATCGTCGCGCACCACGCCCAGGGCCAGGTCCTGTCCAGGGAAATAGTCGAACGCGTCGAGCGATGGCCCGGTGAGATGGATGCGACGCATGTGCGGCGTGACGTCCTCAACGGAGGCGACAACGAGGGGTAACGACCTCGGTTCGGGCATCAGTCCCAGTTGTACCCGAAAATGCAACGGGCAAGTTTGCACCCACACGGCTGGATGAAACCGAGAGAGCAATGTTGAAAAGAAAGCCGCGCGCGCGACGAGGGAGAACCCCTGGCGTGCGCCCGTACTTGCGCTGGGTCGTGCGCTCCCGCCTGCCGCGGCTGGCGTTCCTGACCGCCCTCGGACCCGGGCTGATCAGCGGCTTCGCCGACAACGATGCCGGAGGCATCACGACCTACTCCGTCGTTGGTGCCCAGTTCGGTTATGACCTGATGTGGGTCGTCCTCGCCAGCATGCTCGCGCTCGCCATCACCCAGGAAGTCGGGGCACGGCTCGGGCTCGCGACCGGGCAGGGGTTCGGCGGCTTGATCCGGCAGCAGTACGGCGTACCGCGCGCCGCCTTTGCGATCGGCGTGATGCTGCTGGCGAATCTCGGCGACACGGTGGCCGAGTTCGCCGGCATCGGGGCGGCGCTGGCCATCTTCGGCGTGCCCATCGCGCTCAGCTCCGCGCTGGCCGCCCTCGCCATTCTCTTTCTGCTGTCGCGGGCGAACTTCCGCCGCATCCAGTTCGTCTTCCTCGCCGTCGGCATCGGCACCTCGCTCGCCTACGCGATTTCCGCGATCCTCGCGCATCCCGACTGGGGCA
>VBFX01000207.1 GCA_005889395.1 Chloroflexota bacterium | reverse complement strand
CGGCCGAGATCGCTGAGGAAGCGCGGGCTCTTCGTGACGGCACGAACCCGAAAGACGTCAAGCAGCGGCTCGCTGAGCGCCTCGTCAACCAGTTCCATCCGGGGGCTGCCCCCGATGACTACCGGCACGAGGGCGGCGCGTTTCGCAACGCCGGGCCGCAGGAGCTGTCGATCGCGCCGGGTGAGCGCACCGTCGCCCAACTCTTTGTCGAGGCCGGGCTCGCCAGCAGCAAGAGCGATGCCCGCCGGCTCGCCGGTCAGCGCGGGATCAGCATCAACGATCAACCGGTGAGCTCGACAGAAGAGAAAGTCACGCCGCAGGACGGCTGGATTTTGCGGCGCGGATCTCATCGAGTGGTCC
>VBFX01000206.1 GCA_005889395.1 Chloroflexota bacterium | reverse complement strand
GCGTTTCGAGGGCTATGGCCCGCATGGCGTGGCGATCATGGTCGACACCCTGACCGACAACCGCAACCGGACCAGCGGTGAGATCCGGAATCTCTTCAGCCGCGCCGGCGGCAACCTGGGCGCCACCGGAAGCGTCGCCTGGATGTTCACCCGACAGGGCCAGATCGTCATCGATGCCAATGGCCGCGACCCGGACGAGATCGGACTGGAAGCGATCGACATGGGCGCCGGCGACGCGCGGGTCGACGGCAAGACCGTCGATGTCGTTACCGACCCGGCCAAGCTGGAGCCGGTGCAGCAGGGCCTGAAGAAGAAGGGCTACAAGATCGACTCCGCCGAAGTCACGATGAACGCCTCGCAGCTCGTTTTATTGAATGAGTCGACCGCGCCCTCCATCCTCAAGTTGCTGGATGCGCTCGAAGAGCACGACGACGTGCAGGCCGTCTATTCCAACATGGATGTTCCGGCCGACGTCCTTGAACGCATCAGCGAACGTGTCTAGGTGGTGACCGGCAACGACGGGCTCCTGGTGCTGGGCATCGACCCCGGCCTGGCAGACACCGGCTACGGCGCCGTGCGCCGGCAGAACGGGCGCCTTTTCCTCGTCACCTGCGGCACGGTCAAGACTCCGGCCAACATCTCGGAGCCGAAGCGGCTGGGACTTCTCGCCGAGCAGCTCCGGGCGCTGATGGCGGAGCTCCGCCCGCAGGCTGCCGCCTTCGAGGAACTCTTCTTCAGTAAGAACGTCCGCACGGCGATGGCGGTCGGCCAGGCCCGCGGCGTCGCGCTGCTCTCCGCCGTGGAGGCCGGGGCGGCGGTGCACGAGTACACGCCCAACCAGGTCAAGCTCTCGGTCACCGGCTACGGCGGCGCCACCAAAGGCCAGATGCTGAAGATGGTCCAGTCGCTGCTCGCCACTCGCGAGCTGCCTCGCTCCGATGACGCGATCGACGCGCTCGCGGTCGCTATCTGTCACCACCACAGCGGCCGGCTCCGCATGGTCATCAGCCGGGCCCCTGCCCAGACGCTCGTGCGCCGTTGATCGCGACCCTCGAGGGCGTCTTGGCTCAGCGGGCTTCCGACTCGGTGATCGTCGACGTCCACGGCGTCGGCTACCTGGTGACGGTGGGCAGCCGCACCCTCACCGAGCTGCCGCGCGCGGGTGAGCGTGTCCGTCTCTATACCTATACGTATGTGCGCGAAGACGCCCTCGGCCTCTTTGGCTTTCTCAGCCAGGAGGAGCTGGGGTTCTTCAAGCTCCTGCTCTCGGTCAAGGGCATCGGCCCCAAGGCGGGGCTCGGGATTCTCAGCCGCGCCGAGCTGCGCGTCTTGAAACGGGCGGTTCTGCAGGACGATGCCGCCTTGCTGGCCACCGTCCCGGGGATCGGCCCCAAAACCGCCGCCCGCGTCGTCCTGGAGCTCAAGGGGAAGCTGAAAGACGAGATCTTCGGCGAAGAGGCGCGGCTCCCGGCGGCGTCCGGATCCGACCCCATGGCCCAGGCCTTGCAGGTTCTGACCGGCCTGGGGTATACCCCGGCCGAGGCCAAGGAAGCGGTGCGCAGGGCCAGCGGCGGCAATGGTGGCAGCCACTCTGTTGAGCAGCTGGTGACCGTTGCCTTGAAGGGGCTCGATCGCGGATGAGCGAGCGCGTCATCACCGCTGAGGAGCGGGGCGAAGACAAAGAATTCGAATGGAGCTTACGCCCGCGTCGCCTCGCGGAGTTCATCGGTCAGGACGGCGTCAAGGCGAACATGGAGATCCTGATCTCGGCGGCGCGCGGCCGTAACGAGCCGATCGAGCACATTCTGATCGCGGGACCGCCCGGGCTGGGGAAGACGACGCTCGCCAACATCATGGCGAACGAGATGGGCGTCAACATCCGCACGACGTCCGGCCCGGCGATCGAGCACCAGGGCGCCCTCGCCTCCATCCTGACCAACCTGGAGGACCGCGACATCTTCTTCATCGATGAGATCCACCGCCTGGCCCGGCCGGTCGAAGAATCCCTGTACCCGGCCATGGAGGACTTCAAGTTCGACTTCGTCAGCGGCAAGGGGGCCGGCGCGCAGACCTTCCGGCTGCAGCTGCCGCGTTTCACCGTCATCGGCGCAACCACCCGGCAGGGCATGCTCTCGGCCCCGCTGCGCGACCGCTTTGGGGCCGTCTATCCGCTCTACTTCTATGGCACGGATGAGTTGTTTGCCATCGTGATTCGGTCCGCCGCGCTGCTGAAGGTCACGATCGACGACCCTGGTGCCCGCGTCATCGCCAGCCGCGCCCGGGGCACGCCGCGCGTTGCGAACCGGTTGCTACGGCGCGTTCGAGACTATGCCCAGGTGCGGGCGCAGGGGCGGATCGACGAGCGGATCGCGCTGGAAGCGCTGGCCATGCTCGAGGTCGATGAGCTCGGCCTCGACACCATCGACCGGCGGATTCTTCGGACCATCGTCGAGAAGTACGAAGGTGGCCCGGTTGGACTCGACACCATCGCGGTCTCGGTGTCGGAGGATCCGGAAACGGTGGAGGACGTCTACGAGCCATTCCTCATGCAACTCGGCTTCCTAGCGCGGACGCCCCGCGGGCGGGTCGCGACCAAGCTCGCCTACGAGCACCTCGGCTTGGTCCAGGCAAACACCGGCGAACAGCCTCGACTCTTCTAGTCTCAGTCCCGGTGAGGACTGCCGACTTCGACTATCAGCTACCACCTGAGCTGATCGCGCAGCACCCACCCGCCGAGCGGGACGCAGCGCGCATGCTGGTCCTCGATCCATCGGGTGGACTCGTTGATCGCACCGTCCGGGAGTTGTCGCAGTACCTGGAACCTGGCGACGTCCTGGTGCTCAACGACAGCCGCGTGTTGCCGGCGCGACTGATCGGACGGCGGCGCGATGGGGGAGAGGCAGAGGTCCTGTTGTTGCGCCCGCTGCCTCAGGGTCACTCCCGCTGGGAGGCGCTGATCCGGCCCGCCCGCCGTTTGGAGACTGGCTCGCAGGTCACATTCGAGAATTCGGCGCTGGCCGTCGCCATCGAGGCTCGGGACGGAGAGACGGCGACCGTGCGGCTCGACGGCGTCGCCGATCCGCTTTCGGAAGTCCGCCGCATCGGGGCGATGCCCACGCCGCCGTATATCAAGGAGCGTCTGGTGGACCCCGAGCGGTATCAGACGGTCTACGCGCGCGAGGAAGGATCGGCGGCGGCGCCGACGGCCGGTCTGCACTTCACGCCGGAGCTGCTCGCGGCGGTCCGCGATCGCGGGGTGCGCGTCGCCTTTGTGACGCTGCACGTGGGGCTCGATACGTTCCGGCCTGTCCGGGTCGATGACGCGAACAAGCATCGAATTCATCGCGAGTGGTATCGGATCGACGAGGCATCGGCAGGCGCGATCAATCAGGCCCATGGCCAGGGCGGACGGATCATCGCGGTCGGTACCACCTGCGTCCGGGTGCTGGAGAGCGCCGCGACGGACCGCGGGGTGACAGCAGGGGAGGGGTGGACCGGGCTCTTCATCCTGCCGGGCTATCGCTTTCGCGTAGTCGATGCGATGCTCACCAACTTCCACCTGCCGAAGAGCACGCTGCTGATGCTGGTCAGCGCCTTTGCGGGACGCGACCGTATCCTGGCGGCGTACGCGGCGGCGATCGAGCGACGTTACCGCTTTTACAGCTTCGGCGATTGCATGTTGATCATCAGGTGAGCTTCGAGCTGCTGGCCGAGGAGGGAGGCGCACGGCGCGGGCGGCTGCGTACCGCTCACGGCCTGATCGATACGCCGGCCTTCATGCCCGTCGGCACCCAGGCGACCGTCAAGGCGCTCACGCCACAAGAGGTTCACGATTTGGGCGCCCAGGTGCTACTGGCCAACACCTACCACCTGGCGCTGCGGCCAGGCGCCGAGCGGATCGCCCGACTCGGCGGCCTGCATCGGTTTATGGGCTGGGACAGGGCGATCCTGACCGACAGCGGAGGATTCCAGGTGTTCAGCCTCGATCACCTGGTTAAGGTCAGCGATGACGGCGCCATTTTCCGCTCGCATCTCGACGGCAGCGAGCAGCGTTTCACGCCCGAGTCGGTGATGGCGATCCAGTGCAACCTTGGATCGGATATCGCGATGGTGTTCGATCAGCCGGTCTCATGGCCGGCAACCGCCGAAACGACCCGGGCAGCGATGGAGCGCACCCATCTTTGGGCGGCCCGCTGCCTCGCCGCGGAAGCGGCTCCCGGTCAGCTTCGTTTTGCGATCGTCCAGGGCGGCTTCGATGATGACCTTCGACGAGAAAGCGCCGAGGTGCTCGTCCAGCAGCCGTTCGACGGCTTCGGTGTGGGCGGATTGAGCCTGGGGGAACCGAAGTCGGTCACCTATCGGTTGCTCTCCCTGCAGACCGCCATCCTGCCGCGCGATCGCCCGCGCTACCTGATGGGGGTGGGCACGCCCGGCGACCTGATCGAGGCCGTCGCCCGCGGCGTCGACATGTT
>VBFX01000049.1 GCA_005889395.1 Chloroflexota bacterium | reverse complement strand
CAGCTGATGCAGGGGCGCAATCAGGAAAATCGCGTTCAAGAGGTCTCAGACATCTCTCGTGGCTTGAAGAGCCTGGCTCGCGAGTTGCAGATTCCCGTCATCGCGTGCTCACAGCTGAGTCGGGAGCCCGAGAAGCGACCCGATCATCGCCCCCAGCTCTCGGACCTTCGTGAGTCGGGTACGCTGGAGCAGGACTCGGATTTGGTCCTCTTCATTTATCGCGAGCGTTTCTACAATGACAACGTCGCCGAGGACCGGCGGAACGTCGCCGAGATCATCATCGCCAAGCATCGCAACGGGCCAACCGGAAAGCTCGAGCTGCTCTTCATCGACGAGCAAACGAAATTCGCCAATCTCGACCGGAGGCGCGGGAGCTAGCACATGGTCACCATCCTCGTAGGCGGCCAGTGGGGTGACGAGGGGAAGGGCAAGATCATCGACCTTCTCTCGGAGAAGGCGGACATGGTGATCCGCTCCCAGGGCGGCAACAACGCCGGACACACCGTCGTCAATGCCGGTCAGGAATTCCGCTTCCATCTCATTCCCTCGGGCATTCTGTATCCGACGACAACGTGCGTGATCGGCAACGGCGTCGTGCTCGATCCACGGGTGCTGCTCGAAGAGATGCAGCAAGTGCAATCGCGCGGGATCAGCATCGACCGGCTGGTCATCTCCGATCGCGCCCACCTGATCATGCCCTGGCATCCGATCCTCGACAAGCTCGAAGAGGAGCAGCGCGGCGATGACCGGCTCGGCACCACCTGGCGCGGGATCGGGCCCGCCTACGCTGACAAGGTGCGGCGCATCGGCTTCCGCGCCGGCGACCTGCTGAAGCCGCGCTTCCTGGAGAAGAAACTCGGGTTCGTCCTCAACAAGATCAAGAACCCGATCCTGCAGGAGCTTTACCACGTGCCGCCGCTCGAGCCGCAAGCCGTGCTCGACGAGTACACGGCCTATGGCGAGCAACTCGGCCCGTTTATCAAGGACATCTTTCCGATCGTTCAGCAGGCGCTCACGGGCAACGAGCAGATCTTGCTGGAGGGTGCCCAGGGCAGCATGTTGGACCTCGACTTCGGCACCTATCCGTACGTGACGTCATCGTCGCCGAGTGCTGGCGGCGCGCTTACTGGCTCGGGGATTTCGCCGACCGCGGTCGACCTGACGATGGGCGTTTTCAAGGCGTATACCACTCGGGTCGGCTATGGGCCGATGCTCGATGGCGTGGTGGCACGCTACAGCGTCGCCCTTAACGGTATCCGTTCGATTGCGCTCACCAAGCTCGACGTGCTCGACGAGTTCGACCCGATTCGGATCTGTACCGGCTACATCAGCAAGGGCGAGCTCCAGTCCTATCCGATGTCGAACATCAGCCACCTGAAGCATTGCGAGCCCGTCTATGAGACGCTCCCCGGCTGGCGCTCATCGACTGCCGGCATTCGCCGTCCCGAGGACTTGCCCAAGGCGGCCCGTCGCTACATCGACCGGCTCAGCGAGCTCTGCGGTGCCCCCATCGACATTGTGTCAGTGGGCGCCGCCCGCGATCAGACGATCTGGATGCAGGGCGGCCAGACTGGACTAGCGGTGCGTCAGCGCGAACACGAACCCAGCCACCCCTAAGTACCACAGCACCGACACCGCGCTCAGCAGCAGCTTCCCCTGACGATTGAGAGATCTCTGACTCCAGGTCAGCCACAACCCGATGGGGTTGATGATCAGCAGGGCCGCCACGAGGATGATCGGGTTCTGCCCTCCGCGCGACAGGGGCCCACCGCGTGCGGCGGCGCTCCGCATCTGTCGCACCACATCGTGCGGGTCCCCCTGGGTGTCGTACGCCCGTATCGGGCTCGTGCTGGCGGCACGACGGTAGGCGGTCGAGACTGGAGACGTCGCCATCACCGGTTGACGCACCTCCGGCCGCACCGGTGCCCAGAGCCGGTGGGGGTCGGGCGGCTCTGCCGAGTCGACAGCCAGGGTACGCAGGGACGCGGGCCGGGTCGCCGGTCGCGTACGCCGTCGCAAGAGGTCCTGGACGAGCAACACGACGGTCGCCACCGCACTGATCAACAGCAGCGCCTGCCAGGCGGCCTGCTGTCCGTTGCCGTACCAGCGGAGGATCATGGTTGCGGCACCCGCCGCGAGGCCGAAGGCAAAGGTGAATCGTTCCGGAATGAGCAGGCGCCGCCGGTCGGCGGCGATGTAGCCCGCCAGGAAGAGCGATGGGCCAGAGGCGAGCTGGAAACCGAGGTCCGAACGGATCGCAATCGCGAGCGCGGCCACACCGCACAGGAATCCAACGACCACGCCCAAAGAAATCTTCCGTGTGTACCAGAGGTACGTGACGCCGAACAGCACGGCCGCGGCGGATGTCACTCCGATCGGTCCAGGCGCGTTCCCGACGTAGAGCTTGACCGGGTCGATGACGATCTGCAGCTTGTACCAGAGCAGCAGTGGGTCATCGAGGCGATGGCCATCGAAGGGATTGGTGTACCCGATGTGGAGTGGCAGCTGGATCAGGTAGAGGACTCCAAACACGATCAGCGCGGGATGGATCATCACTCGTCGCAGCTGCGGCCAGAGGACGGTGTCGATGGCGATAAACAGAATCACCACGAAGGCTCCAATCCAGGCTGGAGTGTGAGGCGAAAAGAAGCAGGCGATCAGGATGCTCGCAACCAGTGGATGCGTTGCCTTGAAGCCGACCCAGGCTGGTAGCCCGAAGGTCAACCGGGCGAGTTGCAGCGCGAGCAGGCAGACGATTCCGGCGAGGAACGAAATGGCGAATAACAGGAGCGCGTCCTGCAAGAAGAAGACGATGCCGGCGATGACCAGCGGCAACAGGGCCAGCGCGTAGGTGAGGTCATAGTTAAGCTGCTCCGGCTGGACCAGGAGCAACTGCGGGACACCGTGCAGCGCTCGCCAGAGCTGTCGCACGTCGAGCATTGTAGTCGAGCTTCGGGCGAATTTGGCCGCAACTTGGACGCTCCGTCCAAAGAGCACGCCAGCAAGGTCCCACCGAAGAACGTCTGCTATCCTTACTCCGTTTTTCCGGGCACCCTCGTGAGATTTTCGCGCCACACGCTGCTTACGCCCATCACGCTGGCCGCCGGGTTGCTCGCCACCGTCGTCGCTGCTACCGCGGCGGACACCAGCTGGACGTCGACGGGTGCCCAGCAACCGGGCACGCCGGATCGACCCGTCTGGTCGATCGCCGTCGCACCCGCGCATCCGGCGGTCCTGCTTGCGGCCACCCAGGGACGAGGTGTCTTGCGCAGCACCGACTCGGGCGCCACCTGGACCTCGGCCATCACCGGTGTCGATAGCGCCTGGGTCGTTCGTTTTGACCCGCTACAGCCGGGGACGGCCTACGCCGGCACGCAGACCGCCGGGTTCTACAAATCCGTCGACGAAGGAAAGACCTGGATCGCGCAGAACCAGGGGCTCACCAACCTGGATGTCCGGTCGATCGCCTTGGCCAGCGGCCTGGTCCTCGTTGGCACCGCGCAGGGTGTCTACTCCTCGATCGATAGCGCGGCGTCCTGGCATTCGCTGGGCCTCGAGTCACTGGATATCGCTGCGGTGGCGGTCCTGCCGAGCGCCACGAGTAGCACGGTGTTTGCCGGCGCCGACAACGGCACGGCGGGTTCCGCCTTTCTGCTCAAATCCGAAGGTCTTAGCGGAAGCTGGGCGGTCGTCAAGGGGAGTTTCCCCGGCGACGCCGTGGTCGCCTCGCTCGCGGTCGCTTCGGCCCCCTCCGGCGGCACCGATCCACCGCTGCTGGCCGGGACCTCGCAAGGCCTCTTCCGCAGCGATGACCGCGGCGTGACCTGGAGCCCGCTCGCCGGCCTGCCCACCACTGACGTCAACATCGCCCTCTTCAACCCGGCGAACCCCGATCAGATTTACGCCGGCAGCGACGGCGACCAGGGGAACGGCGGCGTCTTCCGGTCGCTGGACCGCGGCGCCAGCTGGAGTACCTTCGGCGCCGGCCTACCGGTCAAACCCCGGATCACGGCCCTCGCCCTGCAACCCCTCAGCCCGGCTCAGGTCGTCGCCGCCGCCTGGAACCCGACGAATGGCTCGGCTGGTGCCTATCGAATCGCCGATCCCGCGGCCACGGTTTCGGGCGTGACCGCCTCGGCGGCCCCCTCGGCCAGCAGGCCTCCGTCGGCCACGCCTCGCGCCGGCGCCGCCGGGCCGGCCCCCGTTCGCCGCTCCAGTGGAACGCCCGCCTACGCCACCTATGCCGTCGCGGTCACGGCGCTGCTCGCCCTGGGCGCCGTGATCCTCGCGCGGCGCTGGCGGATCCGGCGGGAAGACCAGAATTCGTTCCGTCCGTGACCGGTTGTCACAGCCACCCCGGCCGCGTTAACCATCCCTTCACGGGTTCAGAGTGGTGGTTTAAGACCGGCCACGCTACCCTCGTCTCTACAGTCCGTCCAAGACGGGCTGAGGAGGTCGATCGCGGCTGCTTACCACACGGTCGAGACGGATCCTGAGCGTGGATTCGGCTGAGGCGACCCTGCGCGCGCTCGGTCTCGAGCTGCCGGATCCCCCCAAGGCGCTGGCCTCCTACGTGCCGGTCCAGCAGGTCGGCGAGTTGCTCTATACGTCCGGCGTCATCCCCAGCTGGAACGGCGAGGTCCAATTCCGCGGGGTGGTGGGCGGCGATGTCAATCTGAAGGACGCCGGCCGGGCAGCGGAGATCTGCGCGCTGAACATCATGGCGCTCATCCGCCAGCACGCCGGATCGCTCGACCAGGTCGAGCAGTTCATCCAGCTGAGCGGCTTCGTCCGCTCCGCGACGGGTTTCGAGGAGCAGCCCAAGGTGCTCAACGGGGCCAGCGACCTCATATTCAAAGTCTTTGGCGAGCGTGGGCGCCACACCCGGCAGGCGCTCGGCACCAGCGAGCTACCCCTGGGCGTGCCGGTTGAGATCTCGGCGATCATCCGCCTGAAGGGTTAAGCGGCCAGCGGCAACCAGGCCGTGAAGGTCGCCCCCTGGCCGGGCTCGCTTGCCGCCTCGATCGTCCCCTGGTGCGCCTCGACGATCGACCTGGCGATCGCCAGGCCCAAGCCCGAGCCGCCAGCCGGCCGGGCGCGTGCCTTCTCCCCTCGGTAGAAGCGCTCGAAGATGTGCGGCAGGTCCTGCCGCGAGATCCCGGGGCCGGTATCCTGCAGCCGGATGGCAGCCCGCCCATCCGCCGCAAAGACGCTCCAGCGCTGTTCAGCGCCAGGGGCGTATTTGAGCGCATTCTGGGCCAGGTTGGTGACCACCTGCTTGAGCGCCTCCGGGTCAGCCGTCACAGTGATCCCCGGCTGGATGTCGCGCGACTCCACCGCGCCCCTGTCGTGCAGACTCAGCTCGTCCAGCGCCTGGTTGACGAACTTGTCGAGCTGGAGCGGCTGTCGGCTGGGCACCTTGCCGGACTCGAACCGGGTAAGGGTAAGAAGATCGTTAACGAGCCGGGTCATGCGCGCGCTTTCCTGTTGCATCGCCGCCAGCGAAGCCTGGAGGGTCTCGGCATCCACGACGTCGCGCCGGCCGAGAACGTCGATATAGCCGGCAATCGACGTCAATGGCGTGCGCAGCTCGTGGGAGGCATCGGCGACGAAGTGGCGCATCTGTTCCTCGGATTGCCGGCGGACCTCGAAGGCATGGTCGATGCCGGCGGCCATCTGGTTGAAGGCGACCGCCAGGGTGCCGATCTCATCGCGAGTCTTCGGCACGGTGACCCGCTGTTTGTAATCGCCGGCCGCAAGCGCCCCGGCCGTCGTGGACATCTGGTGGAGCGGGCGGAGTGCCCGGCCGACGATCAGCGGACTCAAGAGTCCGGCCACCAGCAGGACGAGCAGCGAGCCAACGATGGCGAGCTGGCGGTCTGCTCGCAGCGTCTGGTCGATCTCGGACGTCGGGATCGCGAGCTGGGCGATCGCCAGGGGACGCGCGCCGTTCCTGACCACGCTGAGGACCACCAGATAGTTCGTCGTGCCATCGCTCCCGGTCGCCAGGTAATAGGTCTTCGGCTTACTCCGGGCGGCGTC
>VBFX01000048.1 GCA_005889395.1 Chloroflexota bacterium | reverse complement strand
AGTCTTCACAGTTTTAACACGTCGCTGCCTTTCATACCGGAAACGTCACGGATTGTCGAGTTGTTACGGTGTCAGGTTTTCTGGGCTGGGCGCTCAGACCTTCATGGCCTTGAGGACCTTGCGCATCAGCCCGAAAAGGGGCGCCTGGTCCTCCGATTGCTGCTGAATGGCGTGGAAGGCCAGCCCCATCGGCGTGATGTCTTGCTGGTCGAGCAGCAGGCCCGTCGAGTCGTAAATGCCCCGGATATCCACCGGACGCAGCAGGTTGATGGTGGGCGTCCGGGCGAAGGGGAGTTTGTCCCCCCAGGCGAAGGCGTTGAGCTGCTCCTTGACCTCCGGAAGGGCACTGCCCCCTCCCGCCAGGTAGATAGCGGTCGGCAGCCGGTCGCCCTTGGCCATCTCCTGCAGGGTAATTGCGACCCCCTCGACCAGCACCTCGGCGTCCCTGGCGAGCACCGCATGGACCTTCTCGGCGTGATCGGCCGGGAGTTCCCGCCGGGAATGCCGCAGCTTCACCGCCTCGGCATCATTGAAGGAGATCCCGAAGCGTGAGGCCACCTTCTTGGTGAAGACGCGGCCGCCGAGGGGAAACATCCGGGTCCCCTCGATGCCGCCGTTTCGGATCAGCGCGATATCGGTGGTGCCGCCGCCGATGTCGATGAAGATCCCGCCGAAGTCGTAGACCTCGTCGGTGGCGGCGCAGCGCGCCATCGCATACGGTTCGGCAACCGTTGCGATCAGCTCCAGGTCCAGCTCCGAAGCGATGGTCTGCAGCGCGCCGATGTGGGTCAGCGGCGCAAAGGTGTTGAACACGGTGATCACCATCTGCTTCCCCTGGAAGTCGATCGGATTGTTGACCGCGAAACCGTCGATGCGGACGCTGGTGATGGCGGAGTTGATCAGCTTGACGTTGACGTCCGGAACCCCGAGCTCCAGGCTCATCGAATGACTGGCCTCGCGAAGCGCCCGCTTCTGCACCAGTTGCAGGGTCTGAAGCAGCTCGACCTCATTGATCTTGAGGTTGGGATCCGCCCGCGGCACGGTGACCGACGTGCTAAAGCCTTTGACCAGCTCGCCCGCGATGCCGATCACGGCCTGCCCCGGGATGGTGTCGCACATGTCCTCAGCCTGCGACATCGCCCGATCGCAGCTGTCGATGATCCCCTGGATATCCGAGGGGACCCCCGCCTGCATGTCCGTGTACTCCTGCCGCTGGCGCGAGGCACCTAACACCATGCCGTTGCGCCCTTCGCGCTTGACGACGAGCGCCTTGATGTATTCGGTGCCGATGTCGAGCGCCGTGTAGTAGTTCTCGTAATCAGCGCCCCGCCGCAACCGCTTGATGCGGTCCTTGATCTTGATCATTGGTTACCCCCTTCCCCGCTTGCGGGGGACGGTCGGGGCGGGGGCTTCAGCTGTTTCCTCACGTAGTCCTGCACCGACTTGAACGCGTCATCGATGCGGTTGGGATCGATGCCACCGCCCTGCCCGACAGGCCCGCGCCCCCCGCCCTTCCCACCCGCCACCTGGCGGAAGGCCTGGATGAGATCGTTCGCGGGCAGCCGCTCGGCCAGCGGGCTCGCGACCTTGACGGCAAAATTGCGACCGCCGATCACGATCGCCACGCCATTGCCGTTGGCGCGGTTCAACGCCTGGTCGGCGAACACGAGGAGGTCCTTTTCATCGGGGTCGACTCGCTGCAGCATCAAGCGGACGCCGTTGACGTCGGCCTCTTCGAGCTGCGCACTCCCACCCGCCGCCAGCCGCTGGCGAAGGTTCGCGGCATCTTTCTCGAGGCGTTTGACCTCGGCTTGCAGCGCCGCGACGCGGGCGGGCAGTTCCGGAGGCGCCGCTCTGAGCGCGTCACCCAATTCACGCAGCACGCGTTCGTCATTTCGGATCGCGCGCTCGGCCGCCGCGCCCGCGTGCATCTCGATGCGACGAACGCCAGCGCCGATGCTGCGGTCGCTGGATATCAGCGCGACGCCGATTTCACCGCTCCGTTCGACGTGCGTGCCACCGCAGAGTTCCCGAGCCCAGTCGCCGAAGGACACGACGCGAACCCGCTCGCCGTACTTCTCGTCGAAGAGCGCCACCGCCCCGGTGGCGATCGCCTGATCGAGCGGCAGCTCCTCGACACGGCGGACCAGGTCGGCGCGGATCTTCTCGTTCTGTAGGGCGGAGACGCGATCGATTTCCTCCGGCGTTAGCGCGCGAGGGAAGCGAAAGTCGAAGGTGGCGTAGTCAGGCTGCACCGAGGAACCGGCCTGGACTGCCGCCTCGCCCAGCACGTCCCGCAATGCCCGGTGTAGCAGGTGTGTGGCCGAATGATGGCGAGCGATGGCTTGGCGCCGGGCCTGGTCTACCGCCGCGTGGACCCGATCGCCGGGCTTCAGTTCGTCCGGCCGAATCTCGACGCGCTGCCGGATCGCTTCGCCTTGCGGCTGCACATCGATGACGCGCGCCTGTGTCCCGTTCCAGCTGAGCCAGCCGCTGTCGGCGGTCTGTCCGCCGCGCTCGGCATAGAAGGGGGTCTCCTCGAGGAACACGTCCGCGAGCTCAGCTTCGCCGGCAACCGGGAAGACGTCGGTCACGGCGGTGTCAGCCTCCAAACGGTCGTAGCCAACGAACCGGCTCGCCCGTCCCGCCAGCGGTGCGGTGAAACTGCTGGTGGCGGTCCGGCTCCGGTCCCGCTGGGTCTGCATCAGCGCAGCCACAGCTTCCAGGTCGACCTCGATCCCTCGCTCCTTTGCTAGTTCCGCCGTGAGCTCGATGGGAAAGCCGAGCGTGTCATGCAGATAGAACACGTCTTGGGGGTTAAGCGTTCCGCGTTCGAGCAACGGCTGCAGGCGCTCCAGCCCCTGGCGCAGAGCGACTCCGAACCGCTCTTCCTCCGACCGGACGACGTCGGCGATCCGATCGACCTGATTCCGGACTTCCGCGTAAACCGATCCCAGCAAGCGAGCCACAATCGGCACGCCCGACGACAGGTGAACGGCCGGACCCAATCGCCGGGCATGGACCATGGCGCGCCGGATCACGCGCCGCAGGACGTAACCACGACCGTCATTGGCGGGGACGACCCCATCCGCGAGGAGCATGGCGGTGCCTCGAGCGTGGTCGGCGAGGACGCGGTAGGAGACGTCGGTTTCCGGATTGCTGCCATAGGGTTTGCCCGCTTCTTCGGCAAAGTGCTGGATCAGCGGCTCGAATGGATCCGTGTCGAAGAGCGAGCGCTTCTGGTTGACGACTGAGGTGAGCCGCTCGAGACTCATTCCGGTGTCGATGCCTTTCTTGGGCAGCGGTGTGCGCACTCCCGATTGGTCTCGGTTCCAGGTGATGAAGACCAGGTTCCAGACCTCGAGAAAGCGATCGCAGTGCTCGCAGTTCGGCCCGCAGTCAGGCCGACCGCAACTGTACTGCTCGCCCCAGTCGTAGTGGATCTCGGAGTCCGGGCCGCACGGACCGGTGGGACCGGCGGCCCAGAAGTTGTACTCGTCACCGAAGCGGCGGATCCGCTCGGGCGGGACACCAGTTTTCTTCCAGATCTCGAAACTCTCATCGTCGTCGTTGTGGATGCCGGCCCACAGCCGCTCTTTCTCGAGGTTCAGCTCGTTCGTCAAGAATTCCCAGGCGTAGGGGATCGCCTTCTCCTTGAAGTAGTCGCCGAAGGAGAAATTGCCCAGCATCTCGAAGAAGGTCAGGTGATGGCCATCGTGGCCCACGATGTCGATGTCCACTGAACGAAAGACCTTCTGACACGTGGTCGTCCGCGGGTATGGCGGCTTCGCCTGGCCTAAAAAGTAGGGTTTGAACTGGACCATGCCGGCGATGGTGAACAGCGTCGTAGGATCGCCGAACGGGATCAGGGAGGAGCTCGGCAACACCTTGTGGTCCCGCTCTTTGAAGAAGTTGAGAAAACGTTGGCGGATATCCGCGCTCGTCATATCTGGCCTGCGCGCTTCGTCATTGTACTGAGTTCGAATCCTACCGACCTAGCCATCGCCTTCAGCCGGTGGCCGGACCATGATTATTTTGCCGACAGGCATCTGCATTACCTGCAAAGCTTGATGGTTGATCGAGTGTTCTTCATGACCTGAACTTGCACTTACAGATCTTTCTTCGAACCTCCCCACGTTTAGCCTCTGGTATCGCCGGCTGCTAGCCATCGCATGCGAATCCGTTGCGAAGCTTCGGCGCTTGAAAAACGACTTCGAGGAGCAGGAAATCTTCCTACACCGCACTGGTACGGATCAGACGATCGGAGCTGCAAGCCGGCCGCGTTCTGTTTGAATCACTGGCATGGATCCGGCGACCGCCGCGCGCCGCTGGGCAGACACCTGGTCGCGGGCTTGGCCGCAGCGCGATGTCGAGGCGATCGCCGCGCTTTACGCCGACGGGGCCGTGTACCGGTCGCCCGCGTTCCGCCCGCCGGACTTGGGCCTGGCTGGCGTCCGCCGCTATCTCAACGAGAACCTTCCGGCCGAGGAGAGTATCGAGTGCTGGTTCGGCCAGCCGATCGTCTCAGGCGACCGGGCCGCTATCGAGTGGTGGGGCAGCTGGACCGAGCAAAACCAGGAACTCACCTTCGCGGGAGTGACGGTGCTGCGCTTCGACGACCTGGGCAAGGTGGTCGAGCACCGCGACTACGACAACCACGTCGAGCGGCGCCAACCACCCTACGCGGAGTGGTGACGCGCTCATTGGAAGACCGTGCAGCAGGCAGCCGGTGGCTATCGTGAGCGGCCTGCCCGGAGCGATCAGCGGCACGCGCTTCCGTGGCCGCTATCCGGCACGCCGAGTCATGGAGATGCTTCTCGAGGGTCGCCGAGCCTGGTGCCCTCCTTCCAACATTCGACTATTGCCGGGA